>NZ_JACJEM010000058.1:0-28040 GCF_014164085.1 Pseudoalteromonas sp. SG45-5
GTTAAGAAAATTACGCTAGAACTAGGCAAAAATTTTTGTATCTAGTTGTTCTAAATAAAAAATTTTTAACGACGTTATAGTGCAATTTAATTCGTTAAATTGATCAAAGATTTATGCAGTTTGGTGTAAGGCAAAGCATAAACTTTGTAATCACTTGCTGTTATTAAAAAATATTATATAGGTAGAAACCAAAAAGGCGGCAAATGCCACCTTTTTATATAAAGCAATACAGCTTATAAAAGAGCGAAAAGCTTTTTAAGTTGCGGCATGTATTCACTCACAAGCTCAAGATTACTTTCGCTAACAACTGGCTCACTTGATTTAGCGGCACTTGATGCATTGCCCAATGAGCCTATTAGCGAGCTAGCGCCTTTGTCTTTAACGCTTTTCATACTTTGAAAACCACCCATTAATTTATTAGCGGTTTCTTTGTTTTCGTCAGATAAACCCGACTTAAGGTTTTCGATGTAAGCCATAGACACTTCTGAGCCGACAGTAATTAGCTGTTCTGGTGTAAAACCGTAACGGCTCGTCACACCTTCAAAGCTTTTATACAAGTCGTACTCTTTAATCATACTTAGTGCACTGTTAGCTAACGAACTTTGCTCTGATGTTGTTTGATCAGCAGATGCACCTAACATGCTTCCTAAATCAATACCTTTTAAAGAATCTTGAGCGCTCGCCCAGCTTGTTACCGCAGGTAGTGCTTTCATGTAGCTTTGTAAATCACCTTCGGTGATGTCTTTTGCAAAACCAGAGAAGCTCATTGCTAACAAACTAAGTGATACGAGTATTTTTTTCATATGGGTATTTCCTATTATCGGGGGCTATTTTATAAAGCCCTAAACAAATAGGGCAGTTCAATTAGAAACTAAATACCTGCATGTGCCAACACAAAACAATACATTAGCGAATTTTACAGTACAATTCATGGGAGTTAACGAAAGTACTAGGATTTTAGTTGATTCACCCTAAGTCTATGTACAGGTGATATAATGCATTTTTAACAACGAGAGCTAAATACAATGTTAACAATTTCAAATACAGTCACAATTGATGAGTGGGAACTAGAGCTTACCGCTATTCGCTCTCAAGGTGCCGGTGGTCAAAATGTTAACAAGGTAGCAAGTGCTATACATTTACGTTTTGACATTAACCGCTCTAAATTACCTGACTTTTACAAAGAACGCTTACTCGCTTTAAAAGATTCTAGAATAACTAAAGATGGCGTGTTAATCATTAAAGCACAAAGCCATCGTACACAAGAGCTTAATCGAGACGATGCACTTAAACGTTTAAAAGACCTTATTTTAAACGCTACAGTAGTAAACAAGGCTCGAAGAGCCACCAAGCCAAGTCGAAACTCTCAACGTAAACGCATGGATAAAAAAACCAAGCACGGCCAAAACAAGGCATTGCGTGGCAGTGTGAAAATTTAACATGTAAACGCGAAGCCTTTAAATAACTCAATAATTAGAAGCCTTGCTTCTCACGTGAGCAAGCTCTACGTCTACAAAATTTGCAACCTTATTAACTGGTAGACGCACAGCTTGCTGGCGTGTAAAAACGTAGTTTTTAAAACAACTCAATAATTAGAAGCCTTGCTTCTCACGTGAGCAAGCTCTACGTCTACAAAATTTGCAACCTTTTTGACTGGTAGACGCATAGCTTGCTGGCGTGTAAAAACGCAGTTTTTAAAATAACTCAATAATTAGAAGCTTTGCTTCTTACGTGAGCAAGCTCTACGTCTACAAAATTTGCAACCTTGTTAACTGGTAGACGCGCAGCTTGCTGGCGTGTAAAAACGCAGTTTTTAAAACAACTCAATAATTAGAAGCTTTGCTTCTTACGTGAGCAAGCTCTACGTCTACAAAATTTGCAACCTTGTTAACTGGTAGACGCGCAGCTTGCTGGCGTGTAAAAACGCAGTTTTTAAAATGGCTTAATAATTAAAGTTTATTTAATCAAAGGTATGATGGCGCGTTGCACTAAAGCGATTAAGCAAATGATGCATAACATATACAGCACATAAACTTAAAATAATCGCCACCGATACCGAACTAAATCGATACAACGCACTGTAAATTAAGTCCTGCCCTGGGCCTAATGACTGACCAAATAAAATACCAAATGTGGTTAATACACCAAACCCTATACCAGGTATACCGCCGCCTAAAATATGGAATCGTGCAAATACAAACGATAAAATCCACAATATAGCCACCGGAAACAGTAAAAAATCGGTGTGATTGTACAAAAACAACTGCGATAACAGCGCGGCATTGCAACCAATCAATGTACCAATTGCACGTTGCCAGCCTGCCATACCTGCTGCTTTCCAACACAATGAAAATAAAATAAGTACTGAGGCCGCTTGTGCTGAAATTGAATCTTGTAAATCAAGCACCTGAAAAACTACAAACGAAAGCGTTGCCACACTGGCGCAAAGTAGCACTTCATGGCGGATGCTTTCTTTAGGTTTAGCTGGCATTACTCGCCCAGGACGTGCGGTTACATCTGGAAACACCCCATGCATTATCGCGGCAATAATTACGGTTAAAATAATAGCCAAACCGTTACTTAAAATCAGCGGGTAGATACTACTGCCTTGATCAACATAGCTCGAAAAATGCAGTTGAATTGAAAGGCTAACCACGCCTAAAGCACCAAATAAAAAGGCGCTACCGCTACTCATTTTATGAAATAAAAAACAAAATATGCCAAATACAAGTAGCGTCATAACGACAGGCAAGTGAGAAAATAGCCCCTGTATTATAAGCACTATAAATGCACTAAAAGCCGCCGACGCTATAAATTGGTTAATAACGCCACGGCTTAAGGTAGGTACCATGCCGAGTAACAACATAGGATAAACAGTAAAAAATATACCGTTTGGCCAATTCATCAATTTACTAATAGCAAAACCAATAGTGCATCCGCCGGCAATACGCAGTGCTTGGCGAAGGCCATTAGAATCTAATTGTGGGCCTTGGCTAACAACTTGAGTCATACCTTCTCCATTAATAAATGTAGTGCAACCAACTAATAAACCTAATTTGCGCTGCGCCAAACCACTGCCCAATAGCTGACTCTGGCAGTAATTGCACTGTAGCACGTGCACCACTTGGCATATTTTCAATTAAACTTTGATTGTTAACTAATGTTAGATGAATACGTTGACGCTGCGCATCACGCACCCAACGGTTACTAGTCTCAGTAGTACTTAATAAGCCATTGGCACTTAATTGACCATTACTGACACCGGCCTCAAATGTTTCAAGTGTTGCATCGTAAACCTCTCCTGGGCGACTATCAAAAACGACTTTTGCTAGGCTACCGCGCTTCATGTGCAGAAGTGACTTTTCTCTAAAATCGGCAACTAAGTCCGCTTTTTTAGCCACAATCGCTAATAACGGTTTACCTGCAACGGCATATGCACCATCAAGCAATTGTAAGTTAGCAACTATGCCATCACTCAAGGCACGCACTTGCGTATACGATAAATTTAACTCGGCTTGTGCTAACTGATTTGCAGCATGGCGCATTGCTAAATTTTGCTCACCCAACTCACCACGGGCTAGAATAGCTTCTGCTAATTGCGCCTCATACGCTGCTACATTGGATTTGCTTGCTTGATAATTAGCACGAATGCTTTCAAGCTTTTGCTCTGATATAGAGTTTTGTTTGTAGAGTTTTTCGCCTCGACTTTTTAGTAATTTTTGCTCATGTTGTTTAGCTTTTGCTGCACTTATTTGCGCTTCAAGTGCTTTAACATTTGTATCGAGTCGCTTGTTTTGTAATTTAGCATCGTCAAGCGCCAGCTGAGCCTGTTCGTACGCTAAATTATAAGGACCTGGGTCAATGTCAAACAATACATCACCAGACTTTACAGGTTGGTTGTTACTTACTAACACATTGGTTACTCGACCACTTATTTGTGGTGATATTTGCACAACAGGATGATATACGCGCGCTTGAGGTGTTACAGGTAAAAAAATATCAGCCATTAAATAATAAATAAACACTAAAGCAAACCCAATGAGGGAGAGTCTTACATAGCGGGCAAATTTTTGATCAGGTGTCATTTTTAGCCTTTGCTTGAGAGTTAATGCAATTTAGAGCGTTTTCTTCCATTTTTACCAAACCGTATGCCATCGCATCTAACTGTGCATGGCTAAAACCGCTATATAATTGTGCTTTAATATCTGTTATTCGCTCATTTAAGGTGTATAAAATACTGCGACCTTGCTCGGTAAAATAAAGTTTTTTACTGCGTTTATCGTGCTCATCTACACGGCGCACAATCAGCGATTGTTCTTCTAACTGTTTAAGTGTGCGGGTAAGCGACGGCATCTCTATGCCTAAACTCTGTGCCAGCGCTAACTGAGTAATGCCTTCTTTGAGCATATTTATATGCATTAGGGCTGTCCAGCGCGACTGCGTTAACCCTAAAGGCTCAACAGCAATAGTTATCGCCTCACGGCATAAGCGGTGCACACGGCCCATATTGCCGCAAAGTGTTAAATCAAGAGTTTCATAAAATGGAATGTTTTTAACCATAGCGCGCTCAATTAGTTAGCAGGCTAACTATAATATCACTACTTAATAAACAACGTAAATATATTAGTTAAAAATGAATTAAAGATTTGTAGTAAGAAATATAAGCGAGGTATAAAACCTCACCTAAATAAAAATAAACGCCATACTTGTCGGTGCTATTTTACATCGCGCTCAAGTAACTAATTTATTATTTACAGCTTTATAAAGCATCTTAAAAATTAAGTAGGTTGGCTGGCGAGTATTGATCGGTGAGTACTTTGGTATCAGCAGGCCAATCTTGACCGTCTTTTGTAAAATACATAAATTCGCTAATTGCTTTTATATCAATGCCGTATTTTGCCAAACGAGGCTCAAGTATTTTAACCCGTGCCTTTATTTGCTCGTTAGTAGGCGGCGCTTTAAGTCCCGCTAAAATAATACGATTACTGCGATTTTCACGGCTTACATTTATAAAATCGCCAAATACAGCGTGGTAAGTTGCCGATTCATGCTCGTATAGTTTACTGCTAGAAAACGTATTAGCAGCAATTATACCGCCGTCGGCCAATACACTTTGTACTTCTTCAAAAAACTCTTTAGTGAGTAAGTGCTCTGGAATATAGTCGCCATTAAAGGCATCTAAAATAATCCAATCGTATTGTTGTTTTTTTATTGCAGCGCGCTTTATAAAAATACGACCATCTTGCACGCTTGATGTCACCAAATCATTTTCTATAAAGTTAAAGTAGTCGCGGGCAACTTTAGTCACTGCGGGGTCTATTTCTACATTATGAATTTTTGCCTCTGGATATAGTTCATGAATAACATTAGAAAGCGTACCTCCGCCTAACCCTATAATAAGTACATTTTTAGGATTATCGGCTACTAAAAGACTGGAAAAAGTAAGTTTAGTGTAGTTAAAAACAAGTTTGTCGGGGTCATTTTTGTACATGCAGCTTTGGCTTGTTTGACTGCTTTTAGTATTAAATTTAAGACAACGTAGGTCCCGAGTTTCTTCAACAATAATATTACGGTAAAGCGAGCGCTCTTCATGAATAACTTTGCTAAACGTCGATCCCGAAAACACGATTAACAGCAGTAAAAAATATTTAAGCATGGGCAAGTTCCTTATTACTCGCCAAGGTATTAATAACCATAGCCACCAAACCTAACGACCCTAGTGTTAAAGCAAAAGCGCCAATAATGGTATTTACGTCAAACGCGAGTACAAAGTAAAAAGAAGTGATAATAGTACCCAGCGCACTGCCAAGTGTACTTACAAAGTATAAACGGCCCGCTACTTGACCACTTTTATCACTATCGGTTACCAGTAAACGTACAGAGTAGGGCGAAATCATGCCTAAAATAACGGTTGGAATAAAAAATAATGCCGTTGAAGCTAACAGCGAACCATAGCGGCTATCTTCAATATGCGTGAATATAAACTCCATTATTGGCTGCGAAAATAACGTAATAGGCACCACCATAATACTGGCGACTAAAAATATTAAACCATATTTAGTAAGCGATGCATTTTTAGTACTTAACTTACCGCCAAGTAAATACCCAAACGACAAGCTAAGCATAAACACCGTTATTATGCTGCCCCAAATATGTACACTGCTTCCAAAAAAAGGCGCAAGTATTCGCCCTCCTAAAAGCTCAATCCCCATAATGCAAAAACCACTGCAAAAGGCTAAAAAATAAATTAATGCGTTTGTTTTTAAGGTCATGTAATTATCGTTTTGTAACTTAATAGAGCTCCATACTAACGTGATGTAAACATCCCCGCTAGTATAAAAACCACTCAATAAAAACCCTTTAAAAGCAAATTAGCCGTGTTTAATATTAGCGGCGCGCAACAGAGTAATTCAGTAACAACCTAAGTTTGCCGTGGCTAAACACGCAGCGCAGGCAAAAGCGACTCGTCGTAATGTTTTAGAAACAAAATACGATCTTGTTGAGCTACCCAGCACTATGGTTTTGGTGGTATTTATATAACGTATTCATGCTAAAGCGATAAGCCGACATTACTCCTGACTAAATGCAATAATTAATTGAGTAAACAAACAGTTGTGTGCTTACATATTTAGGGAAATGAGCAAGGGACACATCTTGTTCCATTTAGCTTTGCCTAAAAACAATTAAAAACTCAGTAATAGCAATATTTTAGGTAATTTGTTAAAACTATATAAAATAGGAAAGTGAGCGTTACATCGGCAAAAATATGCACGATCGCGATAAATTGTTAGCAGTATAGGGAATTATATGACCATTAGAGAGGCTATTCAGAACGATGCAAGTCAAATTAGTTTACTAATTTCAACACTAGCTGAAAAGTATATTTTGCCTAGTTGTTCGAATGAAGGTGGTAAATTATTGCTTGCTTCAATGGCACCGGATTCTATCAAACAGTATATTAATGATGGCTATCAATACCATGTTGTTGAATATGATAGCAGAGTCATCGGAGTAATAGGTATCAAGAATAATTGCCACCTTTATCATTTATTTGTTTCAGACTCTCACCAAGGCAGAGGATTATCTAAAAAGCTTTGGTTGCACGCAAAAAATATTTGTCATCAAAATGGCAATGAAGGTGTTTTTACTGTTAATTCGGCCTTAAATGCTAAGAATGTATATCTTAAGTTAGGTTTCACACCTACCGGTGAAGTAAGAGAAAAATCAGGTATTAAAGATATACCCATGAAAATTTACTGCTAACCGAGTAGCTGGAGGGCTCTAACCTCCAGCCCACATAACACCCGTCATGCGCTTTTTATTAGCAGGAAGTGTAATGAGCGGTTCGCCTCCTGTAATGAAAGACCAATAAACAATACACCCATGCTAAATTTTGCACTTTTTAATCAGGGGGCTGTACTGTTCCTTCAACTAGCGTGGTTGTCTGGTTTAGTAATTATACCTTCTAAGATATCAATTAAAACAATATCAAACTCTTTTTATATTCTGCGTAAAAGTACAGTAATCGATTGAACCAGAATAGGAACTCAGTTATGGTTAAACCATTAATGAAAATGAGTTAATCGACAGACTCGTTAGCTGTTTCTCAAAAATGGCGTTAACTTACAATAAAAAGATTTACTCAAATGACTGAATATTTAAAAAGATATAGTACTTATTTTCTATTACTTTTTATAGTTGGGTGTGCAGCTACAACCGAAACTAAAGTTGATACTTTCGATGGAAAAAAACGAATTACAATGTCACCAGGTAAAGTGTATAAGGAGTCTATCTGGGCGAGCCCTGAATCTTTGATCTGGGCAAATATAGAGTGGAGTGAAAATAATTCTGAAACAATTTTATTTAGTGTTCAAACTATTGGAAGTATACCTTCTTCCGTAAAAATTAATATTAATGGTGAAATAACAGAACTTAAATCAAGTGCTCAGAGTTCAATTACAGATACAAATCTTATGGGAAGAGCCGCAGGACAAAAGACTTTCACAATAAATCAGAAAGAGTTTTTAAGAATCATCAATTCAGAAAAATCGACTATCAGAGTAGTTACTACATCAAATGAATTTGTAGATGGAATATTATCAAAAGATGAACCTGAGTCATTTATTCGTGGTGCTAAAAAAGTAGCTAAAAAACTTAATTGGTAAAAACAGCTGATAAAAATTTAAAGCTAGAATACACGACTCTATTAAAAACCATTTAGGATGACACACATCTTCATTACCAGAATTACATTCGTCTTGCTAAGGTAAGTGGCTTGAAAAACAATAACATGCATAAGCCAAGGTGGGTTTATCTATCTATATTTTTAATAGTCTCTCTACTGTTATGTACTGTCGGTTATTTTTACAATAAAGCGTCGGATCCACCGACTTCAGCAGAGCAAACCTCTAATTATTTAACTGTATTACCTCAAAAAACTCCTAAAAAAGCAGTCAATACTGACTTACTGACCAACAAAAAGGTGACTAACAGTGCCCTTTCATCAAGCGAAGGTAAGTATCAGCGAGTTATTATGACCAGACCGCAATGGAAACTTCAAGGGGAGTTTAGGGAGCACTTTAAACGCTTACAAGCGGCAGCAAACGATGGTGATAACGAAGCAAAATATATCATCGCTACAAACTTAAGGTATTGTTTGTCGGCACCAATTGATGACAACGCTCTACAAGCTGAGCTAGAACAAATCTCTCAGTACAGTGATGTCGGCGAAGCCGCTGATAGTAAAATAGAAAAGTTTGATTATTGTAAGGGCATTAATAGTATTGAGCGTCACCAATTTTATGCGTATTTAGAAGATGCAGCGAAAAATGGGTTTGTCGCCGCACAAGAGTCATTTGTTAATCTAACGGCTGAGTTTTTTATGAAGTCGCAAGGTTTTTCGACACTAAAACGCGCTGAGTTCATTCAAAAAAGGGATAATTTTAATAAACAAAAAATAGTATTTTTAGAATACGCTGCTCAACATGGTAGTGAAAAAGCATTAATCTCTTTATCTAATGTGTATTATTCACAGCAACTTGGTGAAAAAAGTTTTGCAAAGTCTTACGCGCTAAACCGATTAATTATGGAAATCACCGATAATAATGATATTTATAATCGCTATGCGTGGTTTGAGCAGCGACAGTATCCGCAACTTAGCGAAAGTGAACTTGCCAGTGCAAATGAAATAATAGAGCAGTGGAGCGCGATCATAAATAAAAACGGCACCGTATACCCTCACGATTAGTAAAAATAAAAGCGCTATAACTGAAAAAAAGGCCGCAGTAATAAATACGGCGGCCTTTTTTATTTAGCTAAGTGTTATTTAATAAGCACCTGCGCTGTAAATTAGCTCGTAGCTGTGGCTGTAAATTTCAAGGATGTTGCCAAACGGGTCTTCCATGTAGATCATGCGGTATGGCTTTTCGCCAGGGTAATAATAGCGCGGGGCTTGCATACGTTTTTTACCGCCTGCTGCTACAATACGCTCTGCTAAGCCTTCTACATCAGGATCTTGAACACAGAAATGGAAGATGCCTGTTTTCCAGTATTCAAAGTTGTCTTTTGGGTTTTCTTGGTTTTTAAATTCAAAAATTTCTACACCAATACGATCGCCTGTTGAAAGGTGCGCTATTTTGAATTTTTCCCATTTTTCACCAAATACTTCGGTACACATTTCGCCAATGGGGCTTTTGTCTTCGGTTATTAAAGTGGGTTCCATTATTGTGTACCAACCCATAACCTTAGTGTAAAACTCAACGGCTTTTTCAACGTCGGGGACCGAAATACCAATGTGCGAAAAACTACGTGGGTATGTATGACTCATAATGCTTCCTCTTTAACTTATCTTGTGACTAGTTGATGGAGTTAGTTTACGAACCAAACAACATTAAGTAAAATTATCATTAATCATCATTTTGAGTACGTTTTGTAATGATAAATCTGACATGGTTAAACACATTTTGCACCTTGGTTGAGGTAAATCACTTTACTCAAACGGCTGAACGCTTATTTATGACGCAGTCTGGCGTAAGCCAGCATATTAAAAAGCTAGAGCAACAAGTTAACTGCGCTTTACTTGAGCGCCACGGCAAGCAGTTTTCGCTCACCGTGCATGGACAAAACTTATATCAGCAAGGCAGTTTGTTATTAAAAGAATGGCAATTTTTAGAACAACAATTAAAAGATGATTTGCCTTACAGCGGGCTGGTAAAAATACAATCACCGGGGAGTTGTGGGCTACAATTTTACAGCCAGTTATTAGCGCTACAAGCTACGCACCCAAAGCTAACTATTGATTACCGCTTTGCACCAAACACAAGTGTAGAGCAAGCCGTGGCAAACTATAGCGCCGATATAGGTTTTTTAACCCAAATGCCGACCCTTAGTGAAGTTACCAGCCACAAAATAGGTAAAGAAGCTTTATTATTAGTGACCCCCGCAAATATTGAAAACCCAACGTGGGAGGTTTTATGTGAACTTGGCTTTATTGGTCACCCTGATGCAAAACACCATGCACAGCTTTTACTTAGCGAAAACTACAGTGAATTTGAACATGTTGATCAAATAAAGCAGACGGGGTTTTCTAACCAAATAAGTTTAATATTGGAACCTGTAAGTTTAGGGCTAGGCTTTACCGTTTTACCTGCTCATGCAGTTAGTGCATTTAATAAACCTGCGCTTATAAAAACGCACCATTTAGCCAACCCAATTAGCGAGAATATTTATGTGTGCCATCATCGCAATAGGCCAATGGCAAAGCGCATGCACACAGTTATCGAATCGATAAAAGCAAACTAGGGCGTGTTGACCTTCAGTGGTTGAATTTGCAGCAGTGTGTTTGGTATTTAAGCAAGGCAGAGCCTGTGATGTGTGGTTGTTCCCCATAAATAGGCGATAACGCAGCATAAATACCAAACATGCGCTGCCCGTTGGGTTCTTTCTAGGGACGATTAACTCTTTGTTGCTCGGTTTTTACTTAGCCCACTAGGTTACAAACCTCGCGCCACGATTAAATCGCCCCTAGATTGAACAAATTTCAATCCACAAAGGTCAACACGCCCTAGGGCGCTTAAAGTCGCGCCCGTAAAGCCCCTTTACAGTTTTAAGCAGTGCGTTTAGTTTTTTGCATAACGCCTATAGTAGTGCGTTTGCTTTGCAAATAGAGTTTATGTACTGCAAAGGTAAGTAAACTCACAAGCACCATTAAGTACAACGTTGGCCAAAGCGTAAGAGTATGGTAACCAAATACTCCCATCAGCCAGCAAATAAGTACCCATTGAATAACATAAAGAGCCGTTACATGTTTGCTCGCATATAAAAGAGCACGTGTAATAGGTCCACTACTTTTATTGGCAAATAGGTATTGTAATAACGCAAGTGCACATAAATTTAAACCGATTAAATAACTAATGCCCCCACCGTTTAAATGAAAGAAATTCCCAAACTGACCTTTAAAATCAACGGCTAGCCAAGCAGCACCAACAATAAGTAAAGCTCCACCAAGCCAAGCACATACTTTGTATAAGTATTGCTCATCCTTTTGCTTTTGCTGATATATTCGCCCTAGAACATAGCCCGTTAATATGGCGCTTATCCATGGAAATACCGGAAAGTATACTTGATAATTATTAGCAAAAAATACATCACTTACATAGGGTAAAAGCGCAAATTGAGACCCTCGAACAAACTCACTACTTAATGCAATCGCAACAGCTAAAGTGGCAATCCAATATGTTTTCCAGCGCGCAATATTAAGCACTGCAAACAGGAGTAAACTAACACCGGCAAGCTGTAAAATATCACCCGTTAGTAACATAAATTTTAGTTGCTCTGAATTTAAAGGGCTTTGCCATCCGTAAGCATTAATAAACGATTCAGGCATAGTGTTAAACACCTCAATAGGCAGCCAAAATTTAGCCGCGTTCATAACATACCCAAGTAACAATAATTGAGCGCCGCGCTTTGCTAAAAGCCATGGCGCTTGCCTGCGCGAAAGCGCCATTGATATTCCCATTGCGACTAAAAAAGACGCAGTGCCTTTTCCTAATATGTGAATAACAGTACCAAATAGACTGCTACCTTGCAGATCTGGTGTTGCGAACATCCACAAGGTATGCACGATGATCATTATAAAAACGCTCGCACCACGGGCAAGATCGATGGTTTTAAGACGTTGGTTCATTATTTTTAGAATCCTTTTTTGGACAGGTTTGGCACTTGTCATATCCAGCCAAATAATAACGACAACACGTTAAACGCAAAGGTAGAGGCTCAAATAAAATAGTGAGTTCAAATCCTTGGCAAATAAGTGAATGTAATTGCTTATGGCAGTAAGTAATATGTGTGGTGTGTGCTATAGCTAAGCTATTTGCGCGCTGTATAGCGTTATTTAATGTGTCGAGCAATAATCGCCCTTGCTCTTTTTGACTAAGCGCTAGGTCGGTATTAATCCATTGCCCTACCTGCGTGAAAAAGCGGATGAGCGCAGCAAATTGCATCTTTTTATTCGCAGTTGATGCATGGCTAAAACTTAAACCCCGACAATACGCGCCATGTAAATGCACTAAGGTGTGTGTGGGCATAACGGGACTTTGCTTTTTTGTTAACCAATAGGTGTAAGCGTAAATACTTTGCCAGCATAGCTGCAAAAATAAATGTCGACTTACAAATTGATCAGGAGCACTTGGGTAGTGCTCCTTACAACGTTGAGCTAATAAACGCATCAATGTTAAGCTAGGAACAAGGCCATTTTCAGGCTCATTACTACTAAACAAAAAGTGCGCTAGTGTACCGTGTTTAGCCATAAAGCGAAGACGCCACAGGGTTATTTAAACTTCCTGCAAACTGCAAGCTACCGGCAGGGTCTGCTAAATCAACCATTTGCTTATTATTTCCAAGCTGTAAACGGTTTAAACATGAATGAGCAAACTCGTCACTAAAAAAGTCATACTCTTTAAATCGCTCATTTAGCGCAGGGGTTGCATGCTGATACGCTTTAACACTTTGCGATACACATTGCCAAAATTCATGCTCCGTAATGCGTTTTTCACGTACTAAAATAGCCACTAAATATCTAAAAAAGCAGTCAAACACATCAGTAAAAATACTCAATAACTCATGCTCTTTAGGCATAGTAATATGAATACGTTTTACGCTTTCAGGGAGTTGTTCATCACTGTTGAGCAGTGCAACTTCTTCGCCTATGTCTTTCATGTAAGCACCTACCGGCACTGAGTTTTTAAGCTTTAATATAAGGTTTTCGCCATGCGGCATAAACACTAATTTATGTGCGTAAAAACAATGAACTAAAGGAATAAGATACACATTAAAGTAAGCTTGTAACCAATTATTTGTACTCAAACCACTTTGATCTAGCCATGCCCCGACCATACTTTGGCCGTTATTATCTAAGTGTAATAAGGCTGCCATAGTCGTTAATTGTTCATCACTGTTGAGGTTATGATTTGGGTTTTCACGCCAAAGGCATGCAAACATTTTTCGATACGCGGTATCCCCCAATGCGCTTTGCTCAAATGTGTGATGTGCGTAGCCTAGCGTAGCGTACTCTCTAAGGGCGACAAAGTTAGTCGCCTTCAGTTGTGTATCTTGACTTACTTTATCAAACACCCAATCGTTAATAAGAGGCGTTACTGCCATGTACGCACGAGAAAGCCCTCGCATAAAGCCCATATTTAAAATTGATAATGCTACTTTTAAATAAGGTTTGTGCGGGTGCGAGCTATTATATAAAGTACGAATAGATTGCTGCGCTTGATACAAGTCATCACCTTGGCCTAAATACACTAATCGCTCACTGGCCAGCTCGTTGGCAAATACAACACTTAGCTTATTTTGCCATTGCCAAGGGTGTGCAGGCATTAATAGATAGTCGTCTAAATTTAGGTTTTTATTTTTTAAAGCGGCACTAAAATGATCGCGAGTAGTTAAATCAAGTTCACCGTTTATATGACTCTCGTAATCAGCAAAATATTTACTATGCGCAAATGTACACACACTTTTGTGCGCTGCTAACCAAATTACTTTAAAGTGCTTACCAACCTCTGGTGCATAGCGTAAAAAATCGCTTTTGCTAAACCCAATACGACCATTATTAGCGATAAAAGCAGGGTGCCCTTCGCTCATTGCTGATTCTATTTGTTGTAAACCTTGTTGCGCTAATTGCTCTGCACTGGTTGTATTGTTTTCACGTTTAAAGCATGCACTGGCAAGTGTGGCATTCAATTCCTCAAGATACGTTGCCAAACGCTCGCCCGTTAAGCCAAGTAAAGGCCCTTGCATACTAAAAAAGCGAAGTACATCAAGTGGCTTTTGCTCGTCACTTGAGTTGTAAAAACATAAGCTTGGTTCATCTATGTCTATGTGGTTAAGCGCCATAGCGCGGCCACTAAAGGTAAAATACCCTCCTTCAACATTTACTTGCCACGTTTGATTTATTTGCTCAGCTATTAAAAGGCGCTCGTGTACAAGCTCCGTTAATGCCTTGCTTTGCAAATGCCGATTAGCCCACTGCCAATGTGAATGCTTAACATAATCAGTATTTAACGGTATTAGCATTTGCGCAAATAATTGGGTGTGCCTGTCAAAAGCAGCCTTCTCGCAAAACCCTAAATAAGCTTGCTTTTTGCCAAGCTGAATGTGCTGCGTATGCACAAATCCTAAGCGTTTATTTAGGGTATGAATTTTATTATTCGCTATATCGGGCTCTACAACCACTCGCGCTGCTGCGTTGTTAGCAAAAATACTCTGTAGCACGCACTGCATCATTTCAAAACTAAAATGGCGTTTTGGTGAAGTATTTGGCGAGAGTAAAATATGCATACCCACATCGTGCTTTTGCGCTTTGTAAGCCGCTGTCATTAAACTATCTTGCGCTGGATCGTATAGCTCAACGAGCGCTAATAACTCATTATTTTGCTCTATAACATATGCATGATGATGAGTATTACTAATAATGTCTTGATAGGCGTTACACATTTGCTGTTCTGTTTGGGTATTCATACCCCAAAAGTGCGCATAAGGTTGCTTAAGCCAAGTACAAATAATTGACATATCAGTTGGCTGCAATAAACGTATGGTTACCTTGCCGGTATGTTCAAGCGTGGTTGAAAATGATGAAAAATACATAAAATCTCCGAAAAATTAAGACGCAATACGTACAGTGCGACCAGCAAACTTAACTCGCCACAATAAAAGTAATGCAAGCCCAGTAAAGCCAATGGCTGCAAAGTAAAAGGGCACTGTGCTAGAAAACTGCTCTACGCTCACACCCACAAGTAATGAGGCAAAAATAACCCCAACATTTTGCGCTATGTGTACTTTAGAAAAGTCACTGCCATAATGCGCGGGCTCACTTTTTGCAAACAGCATTACTTCTAAAAGCACCATGACTTGAAATAACGCAATGCCATATAAAACCCGAGCCAAAATAACTAACATCACTTGTTGCTGAGCCTGAAAGTAAAGCCCAAGCGCTGCAAATGCCATTGCACACAACAGCGTAGAATTGCGGCTCATTGTCGGCCATAACAAACGGTGTCTAAAGTGATTAAAAATAAGCATAGAAAGCGCAGCAAAAGCAGGAATGGCATAAACAAGTGCGCTTTCAAATGGGCTACTTTGCACGCTTAATGTTTGCCAATGGGTTGTAAAAAATGGCCGAATTAAAAATGCGCTAAAGTAAACCACCACACTTAAAAAGCAAAACTGCCAAATAAAGTAAGGAGTACGTGTACGCGGTTTTTCAGATTCGATTGCCTGTTGGCGTATACCTATTTTTAATGAAACCATTAAATAGGCACATAAAAGTACTTGTATTAAATCGCCTGCACCACTTAGCAATAACGCATAACGTGGCTCGCCTAACCCTAAGAAGTAGCCGCCAATTAACGCGCCACCAATAGCGCCAAAGTGCATAAGAACCGAAAACAAACCTATTATCGATAAATGCTGACGCTGCTGCGCTAGTCGCAGTGCAAAAGGGTAAATGAGTAAATAACTGGCTTTAAAAACAAGCATTAACTGGTAGTAAAGCCAAAACTCCCAAGCCGTGTTTGCAAAATAGCAAAGCACACCAAGCAGGGCAGCAATAACTTGTGTTACTAACCACAAGGCCAGCTCATGATATTTTTTAGCTACTTTAGCCCAAAGAGGTAAAGCAAGCATGACTGTTACACAGCAGTTAGCAACAAATAAACCAATCAGAGAAGGGTCCTGTATAGCAAATTCGCTGGCAAAAAATTGCGGGTAAAACGGCAGTAGCAAGGTATCGCATACAACCGAAATAAGCGTCAGCAAAATAAGGGCAATGCGTAAACTCATGCGGCATTACTCTTTTGCTGTTCAATAGTATCAACATCACTTAAATCAAAGCACTGAAACGCGATTTTTTGCTCTACTTGGTATGGTGCATAGCCCAAAATTTCACGTAAAATAATGCTGTTTCGATAGCACGCCATGCCTAAGTCTGGCGTTACAAAACCATGCGTATGTTGCTCTGCGTTTTGTACAAAAACCTGCTTTTGCGCTTTATCAACCGCATACTCACGACTCACAATATAGCGCCCGTGTGCATCTTTTGGTAGCTGCTCAGAAATACCATTTAAAAACGCAGGTCGAGAATATTTAAACCCAGTAGCACAAAGTAAATAATCGGTTTCTATTTCAAAGTGTTGATCAAGCTCATGATGATAAAAATCTGTAAGTAATCGCTCACCTATTTTTTTCACGCCACTGAGCTTGCTGTTAGTTTTAAAGGTGGTTGTAATTGGGCCGTCTAGACTTTGCTCGTAGAGCGTGTCAAAAATGTTGTTAATTAAATCGCCGTTAATGCCTTTAAACAGATTTTTTTGGCTTTGATTAAGCCAATCACGTTGCTCGGTTTTTAAATTATAAAAATAATCTACATACTCAGGAGAGGTCATTTCCAGCGTCAGTTTAGTGTATTCAAGCGGAAAGTAACGCGGTGAACGCGCAATCCAATCTAGCTGCAATCCATTGGGTACAGCTTGCTGTAATAATGTTTGATAAATTTCAGCGGCACTTTGCCCTGCACCCACAACTGTTACGCGCTTTGCTCGCTTTAATTCGTCAAGGCGATGACAAAAATCACTACTGTGCATTACATTAGCCGAGTTACTTGCCGTTGCGCACTCAGGAATATAAGGCGCAGGGCCGGTTCCTAGCACCAGGTGGCGAGTAACATAACTTTGCACGCCATTTAGTGTGTTGCAAGTTACCGTATAACATTTACTTTGCTCACAAAATTGTACTTGTGTAACTGTTTGTTCAAAGGCCACATTTGAAAGTTGAGAACATACCCATTGGCAATATAAATTGTACTCACGTCTTAATAAAAAAAAGCTCTCACGAATATAAAACGGGTAAAGGCGATTATTAAGTTTAGCGTAATTTAAAAAGCTATATTTGCTCGTTGGATCGGCAAGCGTCACCAAATCCGACATAAATGGCGTTTGCAATGTAACCCCTTCAAGCATCATACCTGGGTGCCAATCAAATAGACTGCGTTGTTCTAAAAACAAACTCTTAACTTCACCCAGAGGTTCGCTTAAACAAGCCAGCGATAAGTTAAATGGACCCAAGCCAATAGCAATAAAATCGTAAGGTTCAGTATTCATTACACTTGCTCCTTTTTATAAGCCTGCCAAGCAATATCACTGATTCGATCAATAACGGCACGTATATCACTAAGCTGGCATAGAGCGTTAAGTAACGTAAATTTAAGGTAGTGACGCCCGCCAACTTTAGTGCGAGCAATCATGGCTTCGCCGGTTTTTAAAAAAGTGCTGCGCACGTGTAAATTTAACGCATCGAGTAAGTCTGGGTCAGTTTGTAAATCAGCGGGGGCAAAGCGAAATACCAAGGCGCTAAGTTCAGGATAATTAATAACTTCAAAATCGGGATGATCGTTCAATACAATATGCGTTTGGCGCGCAAGCCCGATAACTTTATCAAACGCATACCCAAGAGGCGCTTCGCCTATTGTTCGTAGCGTAAGCCATAATTTTAATGCGTCAAATCGGCGGGTGGTTTGTAAGCTTTTATCAACCAAATTAGGCACGCCGTTACCAGCCTCAGCCAACGGGTTTAAGTAATCGGCATATAATGTAATATGGCTAAAGTAGCGCTTATTGCTTAATAAAAATGCACTGCAACTAACTGGCTGCATAAATGATTTATGATAATCGATTGTGATTGAATCGACCTTTTCAATGCCATTTAAAGCATTTCGGTGGTTTTCGCTAACTAATAATCCGCCACCATACGCTCCATCTACATGACACCATAGCTGCTCTTGCTTAGCCAAAAGTGCAATGTCGTTTATGGGATCTATAGAGCCAAAATCAGTAGTACCAGCGGTGATCACCACTGCAATAGGTAATTCGCCTTGCGCCTTACTAGTTGAAACCGCTGTTTTAAGTGCATCTAAATCCATTTGCATTTTACTGTTGGTTGCAACGGGTACAACCGCGTCGTAACCGAGCCCTAATAACGCAGCGGCTTTTTGAATACTAAAGTGCGCCACCTCAGAGCAATAAATACGAAAGCGAGATGCAATTGCTGGTAACCCTTGCAGTTTTACTTCATGCCTTGGCGCATAGCGTTCAACGGCTACCTCACGTGCAACAAGCATTGCCATTAAATTCGATTGTGTGCCACCACTGGTAAATACACCATCAGCGGTACTAGGAAAATCTGCTTTTTGACAAGTCCAATCTATTAGCTTTTGCTCTATCAGCGTTGCCCCTGCACTTTGATCCCACGTATCTACCGAGGTATTAATAGCAGCAATAATATGCTCAGCCACAACAGCAGGATAAGTAACAGGGCAATTTAAATGTGCCATATAGCGAGGGTGGTGAAAGTACACAGCATGATCTAAATAAACACTTTTTAGCTCGTCAAGCACTGCCGGAAAATCGGCAAGTGGTTTTGACAAATCAACATCGTTAAGTGTTTTAGCCAATGTACTTACCGACACTCCAGAAAACGGCTTTTGTGCTTTGGCCATAGCCTGCTGCACTGCAGATAACCCTTGTAGTGATGCTATTTGGTAATTAATAAACTGCTCTAAATTAAACTGAGGGGGTAATTCGTTTTGCTCAAAAAGGGGTTGGTTCTCGACTGCATTTAGTTGCAGGCTTTGTGACTGGGACACGTTCGCTCCTTAAAGGTACTCATTTTGGGTGCGGCGATCTTAATGGTAACAATTTTCATTTGCAATAGTTAAAATGGATGAGTTACTGTATTTTTATATTCTAAAAAATATTAAACTCTTTCAATAAAATCTATTTTTAACAGTGGGTTGTAAAAAATAAAGAGGATGGAAAATATAACTAAATAAAATAAAAATTATTTTTAAATGATTTGATACTTTTATTTAAAATAAAAAACAGTCTGAATCCTGTCAAAAAACCACTAAAACTTAAATTTTAATGGCATTGATAGCTTTCTAGGATTAAATATACGAGGTTATTTGGGGTTGCTGAAGATTTAGTATGTAAACCCCCTTTACACCTATCGTGCGTGCACAATAAGTGTAAAGGTTATTACTAGGGCGAGTTGACCTTTCGTGATTTATTTTGCAGCAGACTGTTTGGTATTTAGGCAAGGCAGAGCCTGTGTAGTGTGGTTATTCCCCATAAATAGGCGATAACGCAGCATAAATGCCAAACATGCGCTGCCCTTTGGGTTCTTTCTAGAGACGATTAACTCTTTGTTGCTCGATTTTTACTTATTCTTACAGGGATGTAAGCCATTAGAGTAACGCAGGAGCAGTTACCGAGCCCACTAGGTTACAAACCTCGCGCCGCGATTAAATCGTCCCTAGATTGAACAAATTTCAATCCACAAAGGTCAACACGCCCTAGAATCTTATTTATCTATTAAATCAGAGGGCTTATTTTACGAGTTAAATTAGTTCAAATATTTATGCTAATTACCGTTAGTTAACGCTTTTTAGCTTTTCTTTTAAGTCGAGTAAGTCGGTTGTAATAGTGGTCGGTTGTATTTCCCATGGATCAAAAATAGCCTCGTCAGAGCGCTTAATCCACGCGGCGCGCATACCATGCGATATTGCGCCAGTTACATCAAACGGGTTGCTTGATATAAGCCAAGTATTAGCACCCGTTGAATTTGCTTCACGTAAAAAATGGCTATACACACCAGGGTTTGGTTTAAAGGTTTTAATATCATCGGCGCTGATAACGCCTTCAAAAAGATCACTAATATCGGCTGTTTCTAACAAAGTATGAACCGCATCGACAGCACCATTGGAAAATGCAAATAAGCGATAGCCTTGTGCTTTTAAGCTCTCAAGGCCTGCTTTTACATCGTCGAATGCGGGGAGGGTTTTATAACGCTCTAGTAGCTGTACTTTTTGTTCCTCACTCAGGTCAGTTTTATGCGCTAGGCAGGCATAATCGAGGGCGTGTTTTGTACAAAGCGAAAAGGGAACATAATTTTGCATTAAGCCACGTCTGAATGAGTACTCTAATTGCTTTTCTCGCCACGTATTTGAAAATACTTGGGCGTTGTCGCCTATCATGTCGTCGAGTAACGTAAGTACACCATGAGTATTTATTAGCGTACCGTATACGTCAAATGCCAGTGTAGTTGCCATGTTTGCTCCGCAATAAATTAAGTTAGATTTAGCTTATATACTCGCAGCTTAACTTATTTTGAACAAACGCTCAAATAAGGTGAGTTAATCATATTTATAAATGCTCACGTCATCAAAAAGCGAACATTTATAAACTATACTGGTATACCATTAGCCACTATTTATTGTTGTAACAGCGCAATAAGTCTGTTTTTACGAGCTAGGTAAACATCGTAACCAAGGTAATTTTTATCAACAAGGGCTAATGCTTTTTTTACTTGCTCAAGAGACTCTTGGTACATTCCGCTACTTTCATAACCATATGCTAAGCCATTGTAAGCATCTGCTGTATTTGGATAAAGAGAGATCCCATACTTAAAAATCTTTATGGCTTGATCTAATTCACCTATATTTACAAAATGATAGCCGAGCTCTCTGATCATTGATTCCTGAGGGGCAATTTCCTCACCATGTTGAGCAGATAAACGCTGATAATATGTAGCAATTGAATGAGTTTCGCCTGTGTATGCACTAACTGGCATTTGTAGCGGTAAAAACAGCTTTTGATAGGCATTAAATGCTCCCGCAGCAAATGTAAGGCCATGAGGCACGTTATCAAACGATTCACTAATAAAAGTAAGCGCCTTTGGAGTGTTCGCCTTTAAAAACATATTCATATCGTCGAAGCGTTCTCGCATTATGCCGCTCTCTTGGCCTATATTCATATACAAATAATTAGGCAATGTTTTGCTATTGGCAAAAAATGCTTTAGTGCTTTTTGCAGCAGCGCCGTAATTCCACCACACTGCTGGGCTATAAGCTATGTGAGCTTGAAATAAATCAGGATTAGTTTGAAGGGCATAAAGTACAAATACGCCTGCAGCAGACGCACCTGAAATTACTTTAAAATCATGAGTACGGTACTTCTCATTAACCAATGGAATAAGCTCAGTTTCAATAAATTCAAGAAACCTTGCCGCGCCGCCACCCAAACCAACGGGGCCTGCTGGTTCCTCATTTTTAGTTGGGTACAAGTCTTTTAACCTATCCGTGTTTTCAATTGCCACAATAATGACTTCAGGCGCGGCCTTAGTAAAAGCGGTATGTAAATGCGCTAAAACTGGCGTCATATAAGCAAGGTTTTCTTTACCATCGAGTCGATAAATCACGGGGTATTTTTTATCAATATTTTTATGGTAACTTTTAGGGAGTTGAATAGTTACAGTTCGCTCTTGTGCAAGTGCTTTAGAGGCTAATACTCGGGTATGTTGCTCATAGCCATTACTCGTATTTGTTATTTGCACAGCAACAACGGGAGCTGCAAACAATGACGCAAAAATAAAAGCCGCAATAAGCTGATAAACATTCCTGTACTTCATGCTAATTAGTCCATTTATTCAATTGATTCTTAAAGTTAGCACACTATATTGTGTTTTTAAATCGTTGAATTTTCATCCATAGAGTAATATTGCCTCTGTGTAAGTTTTATTTATTTAGTCAGTTTTACAACCTATAGCTACGGTATAGTTATTTTGATGCTGGCTATTTAGCTTTTAAAAGTGTAATTGTCTATCTCAATCGTGGAGTAAGTTGGCTACCTATTTTATACCTGTGTCACATAATCCCATCTGCAAAATAAGGAAGTGTAAATGTTTATTAATCAGGCATCTAAACTATCTGGTGCAACTCAAAGAGCAATTAGGTTATATGAAGAGCTTGGGTTAATGAAAGTCTCTAGAACAGGAAAATACCGTATTTATAACCAAGATAATATAAGCCAAATCAAAATGATTAAAGAAGCCCAAGTTCTAGGTATTACACTTGCCGATATGGTTACTTTAAGAGGTAGTCAGGAAGATTTTGATTGGAAATTAGTGAGTAGCTACTTGATTGAAAAACAATGGCAGGTTGAAGAAAAAATCAAAGAATTGGAATTACAAAAGCAGCGTATTAAAGAATACAGAATTTCGATTGATATTTGTATTCAGGAGCTTGACTCTAACCTTTAGGTAAGAGTTTAAACTGCATATCCTACTCAACAAGGATATATAAGTTTATGAAAAAAATTTTAATTATCAATGCAAACCCTAAGTCGACAAGTTTGTGTAGGTCTTTAGCAGAACAATACGCATTAGCAGCTAAAAATAAACATAACGTTGAGAAAATCAATATAGGTGAGCTAAATTTCAAAATAAGTTTAGACGAAGGTTATGATCGAGTCACTAACTTAGAAGCTGATTTAGTCGACTTGCAAAATAAAATCCGATGGGCAGATCATCTAGTTATTGTAAGCCCTGTTTGGTGGGGAGCAATGCCAGCAAAATTCAAAGGTGTTATTGATAGAACGTTCTTACCTGGGTTTGCATTTAAATATGTAAAGGGTAAATCAATTCCTGAAAAGCTATTAAAAGGGCGCACTTCTGAACTCATTTTTACCCTTGATACTCCTGTATTTTGGTATAAATATATCCAAGGTAATGCCATACATAAACAGTTAAAGCACTGTATTTTAAACTTCTCTGGAATTAAAAATACGTGTTCAACATACTTTGGTCCGGTTATTAACTCTAAAAGTGACAACAGACAAGCTTGGCTTAACAAAGTGACTAAGCGAGCGGCTAACTTAAAGTGAATTTAACTATGCTGATTGTGGCATAAAACATATACAAGCTGTTTAGAATTTTAGAGGTGGTATGCTTTTATATAAAGAGCCTGCAATAATTACACTGTAATTTTGTAAACCCCCATTACGGTTTGGTTGAAAATACCGCAGTTGAGAGTGTGATATTGCACTTCTCTAAACAACCTATGTATTACGAGCTAAATTTGAGAGCTAATTAATAAGTGAAGCAGACCACCATGTAGGCTGAAATACAGCAATAGGAGTGAGCGCTAATGCCACAAACCAAAAAATAGCGGCTTGAGCTCGGTTTTTGCTAATGCGATAGGACAGTAGCCATAAAAGGGAACTAACTACCATCACAACAAAATACAATAACACCCCATAAACGCCAAGACCTTTACCAGCTAAAATAAACTCTTTAAATATGAGGGTTAAGTAAATTTCTGTAATTACCATCAATATAATGGCAATTAAAAAAAAGAAACACCCAATAAAATGTCTGTTCATTATCGTCCCCCTAAATCGTATCGCTGTTTAGCTAACTTATTTTGGCGATTATCTTCTAATTTAAAAGTAAATTTTGTGGCACAGCACTCAAAGATTAATTAAAGTGAGTGTCAGTTTTTTTTAGCTTAACTTTTCGGGATAGACTTTGAATCATCCGATATAAGCGAAAACGGTTATTAATTATAGTGTATGAAGTCGAAAATTTGACCCTGGCGATTTTTGGATTTTTACTTAATGAGACAATTGCCGAGGGCTTAGGTCGGCAAGGTATAATTAAGACATTACAAAAGATAGGTGAGGAGCTTGCCAACGGCACATTCCCTATTACTAAATCTTTAACTCAGGCTAATGTGTGATGTCAGATAAATTTAACAAAGTATTTAGTGTAAGCGTTGAGCCTGATGAATTTTTACTTCTCAATGAAACAGGCTTCGAGCAAACAATTCAGTTAAAGGAAGGTCAGCTTCTACTATTTGATGGTAGCAGCATAAGAGATAATTGGAGAATTTTAGGCGTTGATTGGTTAATTGAGCCTCGTGTTGCACATCAAAACTTAGCTAAACCCGATGTAGCTGGATTAGGTGCGTCAACTTTTGTTGTATCACCTAAATTTTCACATTTATTTTTAAGTGGTTTTGGTAAGAATATTGAGCTACTTAAATGTAATTTAAATGATGAGCAGTGGTTTGCATTTAATGTAGTCGGTTTTGACAAAGCGCTCAATGAAGACCACACCATCCGCAATATAAGAAATGGTAAGCCAAGTAGGGTAAGAAAATTTAAGAAAATGGTGCTCACAAAAAATGCTATTGATAATCCTGAGCTATTTAGAATAAGAGAAGTCGGCCTTCAATATTTTACAACAGATGCGAAAAATAGTTTATATACATTAGTAAAAGAAAATAATATTAAAGGGTTATACTTTAATGAGGTTGAAATAGTGTAGTTTCACACTTGTAGCTTTATAAAGGTATGGTATGTTTCAAAAAAAAATTTTATTATTTTTACTTTTTAGTTCATTTAGCTATGGTGGTGAAGTATTTGAGAGCCTCCCTGACAAAATAAACTCATCAGATAAATATGTTTTCTATTCTCACGGACTTATTTTAGAGGGCACAGATCCCACGCCTATTCATGAGCGCTGGGGGCAATATAATTTTCCAGCTATTAAAAAGGAACTCGCTGACTCAAGCTATCATTTAATTGCTACTCATCGACCTGCTAAAACCCATCCTTTTAAATATGCTGAACAGCTATCTAAGCAAGTAACTAAATTACTAAAAAATGGCGTACCTGCAAGCAATATATCCTTAGTTGGCTTTTCCCGTGGTGGTTTTATTACGGCAATTGCATCGAGCAATTTAAAAAACATGGATATTAACTTTGTGATCTTAGCGGCTTGTACCATCGGATTAGCTAAAAAAGCAGAAATAGATATTTATGGTCATTTATTTTCAGTATTTGAAACGTCTGATTCTGTTGGTTCATGTGACCATATAGTTGCTAGGAGTGTTGGTACTGTTAGTTTTTATAAAGAAATTTCGATTTCAACGGGTAAAGAACATGGCGCTTTTTTCATTCCCAGAAAAGAATGGATAGTACCCGTTAAAGCCTGGTTAAAACGTAAAAAACCTCAGTAGTATTGTATAAGATCTAAGCTCATACAACCGATAATTCAATTTGAACAACTTAAAAAATAATAAGCTAAGGATTAAATCAACTTCATGGAAATTAGAAAATTAAACTCTTTAAGAGCTTTAGCTGCCCTTATTGTATTTGTTACCCACTTTTCAGATATAACTCATTGGTTAAATGGTTCCTTAGGCGGTGGTTCTGGAGCCTATGGCGTAATGTTATTTTTCCTTCTTAGTGGGTTTTTAATGTCACTTCTCTATTTAGACACCAAGTTTAGCAGAGCAAACATTGGACAATACCTATTAGCTAGAGCCGGACGAGTTTTACCTTTATACCTTGTAATTGTTTTTAGCTCTTATTTATTAACTCAAAATAATTATGACATTTTATACAACATAACTGACCTTAATTCGTTAATAGGCCACCTTTTGTTTACACACGGCGAAAGCGTGCTTTGGTCTATTCCACCAGAAATACAATTTTATATCATATTTGTAGCTTTCTGGTTTTTAGTAGACGATAGGAAAGGGTATATATATTTACTAATCGTGGCCTTTTTGGTGTCTTGGTATTTGGCTGATTTCCCTCGATTATTTGGTGAAATTGAAAGTATCCCTTACAACTTTTTTAGTACTTTGAGAACGTTCCCGTACTTTTTTATTGGCGTTATATTTGGTTTGCATTACAAATCACTTAAAGTACCAAGTTATATGAAGAGCAACTGGTTTATATTAGTTTTGTGTTTAATACCTCTGTTGTATCCTGAGTTTTCACCTATTAACGAGGCTGATAAAAAAAAGATGTGGCTTAGTTATGAAGTTCTATTTGTTATGAGCACAGTATTCTTTTGTGTTGTTTTTTTAGTACCAAACAATAATATTTTTTTAGCAAATAAGATTGGTGATTTTTTAGGTAAAGTGTCTTATTCATTCTATTTATTGCATATGCCTATTATCGGAATGGTTAATAAGTTTAATTTAAATACTGAACTTAAGCTGTTGTTATCACTGAGCTTGAGTGTGTTTTTTGCGTATATATCGTACGTTTTCTTTGAAAGGCCTATTGCAAATAAAATTAGAAGCCTTTCGAATAAAAAGCAGATCAAAATTTAGTTTTTACACATTTAAGGAAAAGAAAGAATGTTTTTTAAGTTTATTAAGCTGGCCTTTGCTGCGTAAGCGTCTAGCTAACCTAGTAGGAATGCAAGCACTCACTAGTAGCTTGCACTCCTACTGGCTGTGTTGAAGGAACGCTCTATTTACTCAAAGAGAGTTCAACCACTTCTCTTTTGCGGAAACCTGAATAGTCATCAAAAGCTGAGTCTGATTAAAAAATTAGGATGGGTGTCTAGTTTATTTGGTTTGCTGCATCAAATCAATGAGTTAATCTGCATAATTGCTCAGGCTAATAGCGACTGTGCGAGCGAAAAATATCCTTGATTAACGGTTAAACATTAGGTTTAATGAACAAATAATAAACATGCTGAGCAACGCAGGGAAAGCTTAAATTATAATAGGTAAGCTTATTAAATTAGCTGATTTAGCTTAGATGATAAAAAGCCTTTCTTTTATATAAAAGTCCATAGCATAAACAACACCAACTCTGACACACCGAGCAGGTAGCGCCTCAGTCCAACAAGCGATTATGCAACACAAACTGCGTGTCGCATAAATACTAAAGTGTTATACGTTTCGGGAGGTTTGGTGAACGGAATCTGTGCATTGTGTACAAAATCAGCAAAGCTTAAAGATAGTCACTTTATGCCTAAAGCTGTTTACCGATCTATAAGTAAAGGTTTCCCTGAACACGGGCAAAATATTGTTTTGATTAATGGCTCTAATAAATCAGCAGCCTATACAGACAAGCAGGCTAAAAAGCACTTGCTTTGTGAAAGTTGTGAATTGAAATTCTCCAAAAATGGGGAAGATAACGTTACTTCTTTTATGGCTCGCCCTAACGGTTTTAAGCTCGCAACCAAGATAAAAAAGTTTAAACCGTTGTCTCATGTAAAAGATGAAATATGGTATTTCCCGTCAAACGACGAAATAGCATTTAATTTCATGTACTTTGCTGTAAGCATTGCTTGGAGGTTGTCCGTAACGGATTGGAGTGGATTCGGTATTCCCGAAACAAAGAATTCAATTCGTGAAGAAAGCATGATTGCTTTTTCAGATTATCTATTAGGAAATACTAAATTTCCTGAAAATACTTACCTTGCTGTATATGTTGATAATCAAATAGTAGATACACCATCAATGGGCTTTCCAACTATTAAAAACCATGATGGCTACCAACATATTGTGTTCAACATTCCTGGTTTAAAACTAAGCCTGTTAGCAGGCAATAATCCAGGACCTGGTATTAGAGAAACATTTTCTATTAATACTACTAACGTTTATTTTGTTAGCCGTAGTTTAAAAACACACCCTGATTATCATTTTATGGTTAATTTTTTAAAAAATGAATCAGTTGCAAAGGGGCGGTTATTGAAAGAGCGTAGCAAAAACGTATAATCGGGTAGCCGGAGGTCTCTAACCTCCAGCCCCCACACCACCCATCATGCGGGTCCGCAATGGGCGGTTCATCTCCCGTAATGAATATTGATCCAAATATCTTTCAATGACACTAAACCTT
>NZ_JACJEM010000059.1:0-27784 GCF_014164085.1 Pseudoalteromonas sp. SG45-5
GTTTTGGACCCACCTGATCCCATGCCGAACTCAGTAGTGAAACGAAACAGCGCCGATGATAGTGTAGCATTTGCTATGTGAAAGTAGGACATTACCAGGCTTCAAATTGTAGAGAGCCCGAATCTGACGATTCGGGCTTTTTTACGTCTGCAGAAAAGTGAAATACGTGGAATTAACAGACACCTACCCAACAGCCATCACGTAGGTCCGGCGGGCGCAGCGACTCTCGACGTTAAAATCACAACAAAAACCTCAATATCCCAGTCGGGGCCAATACAGTAGCATTAGCACTGTAGCTCTCCACAGCTGTGGGCACTACGACATTCTACTGCGTAGGGCACCGACTTCAAATTGTAGAGAGCCCGAATCTAACGATTCGGGCTTTTTTACGTCTGTAGAAAAATTAATTTAGGTTGTACAAACTCAAATTGAAACAGCCTGAAGACAGCCTCCGGCGATGCTAGTGATACCAAACTGTATAAATCTTTGATCAATTTAAATAATTAATACCAATTCCATTAATTTTGTGATCTAATAAGTTTCTATTTATAGGTGGTGAAATATGACACAAGACTTAGATAAAATGATTACTTCAACATCAGATGCCCGATTGAGACTTCGTTTATTAGCTATTTCTCATTTTTTAGATGGGAAAAGTAGAGCCAAAATATCTGAATACTTAAAGGTAAGTCGGACAAGTGTTAATAAGTGGGTTCAAGCTTATTTAAATAACGGTATTTCAGGACTAAAAGAAAAAAAGCACACTGGCCGCAGAAAGGCATTGAGTGACAAGCAGCTACAACAACTAAAAGAATTTATCATGGTTTCTTCTGTAAAGCCTTATGGTGGAAGGCTTCAAGGGAAAGATGTAGCATTATATATTCTTACTGAGTTTGGTATTCAATATAAAAAATCAAATATCTACAATATTTTGCATGCATTAAATTTAAGTTGGATAACAACCCGTTCGAAGCACCCTAAACAGTCAGTTGAAGCGCAAGAAGATTTTAAAAAAATTCCAAATAAAAACGATCCTTAAGCTCCCTGGTCATGTTGCTTTAGACCGTATCGACGTATGGTTTCAAGATGAAGCGCGTTTTGGTCAGCAAAATACCACCACTAAAATTTGGGCTGAAAAAGGCTCAAGGCCACGTGTTGTAAAGCAACAACAATATACTTATGCGTATCTCTTTGGGGCGGTTTGCCCAACTAATGGTAAAACTGAAGCGATTATTGCTCCCTTTAGTAACATGGAAGTAATGAAAGAGCACTTAGCACTCATTTCAAAAGCAACAGCGGCAGGGCGTCATGCTGTAGTGGTAATGGATGGTGCTAGTTGGCATCAAGAGTACTTGGATAAAGAATTTCCCAATATTAGTATTATTCATATTCCGCCTTATTCGCCAGAGTTAAATCCAATTGAGCAAGTATGGTCTTGGATGAGACAAAATGAAATTGCCAACCGTGCTTTCGTAAACTATGAAGATATTGAAGAAAAGTGCTCAATCGCTTGGAACAATTTTAGAAGTGATATTAATAGAGTCATTTCACTCTGTTCAAGATCATGGATTAATATGACCAACTAATAAATGGAATTGGTATAAATTGCACTATAATGTAGTTAAAAATTTTTATTTAGAACAACTAGATACAAAAATTTTTTGCCTAGTTTTAGCGTAATTTTCTTTACGCTAAATAGACCCTATATATAAGCAGATTGGTATAATAGCTGTATTAACAGGAGTGGATATGTACCAAAACTTTCGTTTATTAATAAATACCAGCTCTAATGCTCAGCATCGATTGAAGTTACTTGCCGATCCCCGCTTTACTGAGGGAAAAAAATAGAACCGAAATCGTTTCTTTTTAAAAGTGAGCAGAAGAAGTGTAAATATTTGGAGCAAAGCATACCTTGATCATGGTTTAGTGGGCTTAAATGCCAAATCACTCATCGGCTGACCTGCAAGACTTAGCCCTGAACAACGTGGCCTTAATAAAATCATATGTAGTCGAAAGCAATCAGCTCAAGCACAAGACGCTTTTAAAAAATTCTAAATCGAAACGGTCCTTAAGATCCCAAGATATGTGTCTCTTGATAACGTGCTTGTTTGGTTTCAAGATGAAGCACGGTTTGGTCAAAGAAGCACAACCACTAAAATCTGGGCAGAGAAAGTAGCAAGACCAAGAGCGATTCAACCGCAGCAATTTGAGTATGCATACCTCTTCGGCGTTGTTTGTAATTAGTAACAGACATACTGAAGGAATGAGAAAGCATTTAAAGCTTATATCAAATCTGTATCTGAGGGTAAGTACTCAGTAGTTATAATTCATCAAGCTGGCTGGCACTCAAGCTATCTTGCTACAAAATTTAACAATCTCGTAATTATCCATCCATTTCCTTATTTACTTAACCTGAGCTCTGGTTAAGGGATTTACTGCGTATTGAATCATGGTGATATTTAAATTTATTTTCTCCAGCCAGAGATTTTCAGTGAAAACAAGGCGACTTTACGCGTCAATAGCTGGCCTATTGCAAGTAAATTCAACGCAGTTAGCGCAGAAAATAGCTGCTAGAGATAGATTTATTATCCAGAGTTCAGGTTACTTAGTGTTGGCATGGGATATTCGTTGAATGGATCAAAAACGCCAGCGTGAGCTGGCGTTTTAATGCAAATTCAAAGCTAATTTATAAACAAATAATTAAGCTTTAGGCCCTGCATTCTTTATATCATCAGACACATCGTACTTAGCAAAGTTTTCGGTGAAGTCAGCGGCAAGTTTGGCAGCATATTCATTGTACTTAGCTTTATCTTCCCAAGTATTGATAGGGTTTAGTAAGTTAGTGTCTACACCTGGAACTTCAACAGGTACATCAAGGTTTAATACATCGATATGTTGTGTTTCAACACCAGCTAAATTACCTGATACGATTGCATCTACAACTGCGCGAGTTGTTGGGATGTCAAAACGTTTACCAGTACCGTAAGGACCACCTGTCCAGCCAGTATTAACTAAATATACTTTAGCGCCAAACTCGCGTACTCGTTTCATTAGTAATTCGGCGTAAACGCCTGCTGGACGAGGGAAAAATGGTGCGCCAAAACATGTTGAAAATGTAGACTCAATATCACTTGTAGAACCAATTTCGGTTGATCCTACTTTTGCTGTATAACCACTTAAAAAATGAAATGCGGCGGCTTCTTCGCTGAGTATTGATACCGGTGGTAGTACGCCACTAACATCACATGTTAAGAAAACAACAGCTTTTGGTTCGCCTGCACGGTTTTCTACTTTTCGCTTTTCAACGTGCTCAAGCGGATAAGCTGCACGACTGTTTTGAGTTAGGCTCGTATCGTGAAAATCTGGAACGCCTTTTTTATCTAACACGACGTTTTCTAAAATTGTACCGAAACGAATAGCATCCCAAATAACAGGTTCATTCTTTTGAGAAAGATCGATACATTTAGCGTAACAACCGCCTTCGATGTTAAATACACTACCGGGTGCCCAACCATGTTCATCATCGCCGATTAAAAAGCGAGTTGGATCTGCAGATAACGTTGTTTTACCAGTACCCGATAAACCAAAAAATAATGCAGTATCGCCAGCTTCGCCTACATTTGCAGAGCAGTGCATTGGTAATACACCTTTTGCTGGTAGTAGGAAATTTTGGACAGAGAACATCGATTTTTTCATTTCACCGGCATAACGCATACCCGCAAGTAACACTTTACGCTGCGCGAAGTTAATAATAACCGTGCCATCGCTATTCGTGCCATCACGTTCTGGCTCACATACAAATGAAGGAACGTTCATCACTTGCCATTGAGGCAGATCAGAAGCATTATAATTTTGTGGTTCAATGAACATATTTTTGGCAAAAATATGATGCCACGCTGTTTCTGTAGTTACAATAACAGGCAAGTAATGCTCGGTGTCTGCGCCAACTTCTAGGTGAGAGGTGAAGTGGTCGTTACTTTGAACATGTGCTTCAACGCGAGCCCATAGTGCGTCAAATTTATCTTCATCAAATGGGCGATTTACGTTGCCCCATTGGATATCATCTTGAGTAGTTGCTTCTTGAACAATAAAACGATCTTTTGGTGAACGACCAGTACGACGACCGGTGATTGCAACAAAAGCTCCATTTGCGGCTAAAGTCCCTTCGCCACGGCGGATCGCGTGCTCGACAAGTTCAGCTGCGGTTAAATCGACAAAACGTGTAGCGCTTGAAGTCATGTTTATACCTAACTATATGAGAGATTGAACGGGATAGCTCTGGGTTCTTAATTACCTTAAGCTGTAATTATAGTAACAGAAGGGTTGGGGATGTTCGAGCCTGTAAAGGCCCTAAAAACACATATATTTAGTAAAAAACATGAATAATTTCAATGATACCGGTGTCATAAAAGTCATGTTATAAATGACACCGGTATCATATTTTTACAATTTAAAACCACCTATTTGTGGCTTTAGTTATTAATAAAGCTGAAGTGCAGATATTAGGGCGTGTTGTTCTTTATGGATTGAAATTTGTACAATTTAGTGGCGATTGAATCGCGACGCGAGATTTGTAACTTAGAGGGCTCGGTAACTGCTCCTGCGTTACTCTAATTAAGAATAAGTAAAAACCAAGCAAAGCTTCCGTACCCTGCCCACGCTTATTGTCTACATCCATGTAGGCAACAAGCGTTAATCACCCTAGGGAGAACCCAAAGGGCTACGCATGTTTGGTGTTTATGCTGCGTTATCGCCTATTTTTGGGGAAGGATCATACATCGTAGGGACGGTGCATTGTTTAAATACCACATATACAGCTGTAAAATTAATCACGAAAGGTCAACACGGCTTAATTAAAAATGTTTTTTACGTCTTGTTCATTAAAAACATATTCTTTTAAACAATAATGACAGCTAATGTTAACCGAACCTTTTTCGTCAATATCTTTAAGTAGGTCTTGCTGTCCTATATTTACAAGGGCAGTAATTGTTTTCTCGCGACTGCAACCACACTTAAATTTAATGGCCTGTGGTTCGAACACACGAGGGTTATCTTCGTGGTATAAGCGAGTAAGCACTGTATTAGCATCAAGATGTAATAGTTCTTCGTTTTTAATCGTATTACTTAGGGCTTCTAAATGGGCAAAGTCTTCAATTGATTTTTGCTTGTCAACAGGGAGTACTTGTAAAAATAAACCACATGCTTTAGCGCTGCCTTCAGTTGTATCAGTTGCAAACCAAAGACGTGTTTTTAATTGCTCTGACTGCTCAAAGTAACTTTCAATACACTCACTCAATGTGTCGTGTTCTAAAGGCACAATGCCTTGGTAGCGTTCGCCTTTATCTGGGGTAATAGTTATCACCATGTAACCTTGGCCGATAAGCTCTTTTACAGTAGTCCCTGTCACTTCACTTTGCAAACGAGCGATACCACGCATATTTTGTTTATCGTCGCCATTAATAACTGCGTATTTAACCGGTCCATCACCTTGTAACTGTACGGCTATTTCACCTTCAAACTTTAAAGTTGCAGTGAGTAAGCATGTTGCAACGAGCAATTCACCTAGTAATGCTTTTACAGGAGCCGGATAATTATGATCGGCAATCATTTCATTATAGGCACTTTCGATTTGAACGAGTTCGCCACGAACATCTAGTTCATTGAATAAATAACGGTGAAGTAAATCTTGTTGCATGAGCGGCTTTACCTAACTTGATTTCATTTTTAAGAGTTCGCGTCTTTGCTTTTTATCCGGTTTTTTTACCGGATGAGGTGCAAAGAAGCTGTTATTTTTACGTGCGATGGTATTCTCTTCGCGTTTAACAATACTTGCATCAGATTCTTGATACAAGGTCTGTGCAATGGGGGCGCTTTGTCGGTTTTCAAGCACTTTTAATATAGTAACTATTTTTTCATCCACGCCTTGGGCAAGTTTAACGATTGCTCCAACCTCTACAATTTTACTCGCTTTGGTACGCTGGCCATTATAATGTACTTTGCCGCCTTGTACCATTTCACGAGCAGCTGCGCGTGTTTTATAAAAGCGTGCTGCCCATAGCCATTTATCTAATCGAACTTTTACTTCGTCTGTATGGTCTGAGTTTGACTTGCTATTACTTCTTTTACTCATAAGGCATTTTATCCATTTTAGTTATAACTTAAAATTTATCATGGAATCATCATCGGATGAAGGTATTGCATAGGAAGTTTGCTTTTTATACAGACAAATTAAATTAATTTATTCTGTTTACAAAGTTTAATATTAGTACTCTTGTTGAATGAAAAATGAAAGGGTACTATGGGTACGCGCTTACGCAGTAAATTAAAATAAGAATACTATTTATGGAACAGCAAATTCAGCAATTTAAACAATTTTTAACGCGGTTACCGCATGCTAAATTAAGTGCGTTAGTTACACTGTTAGTTGTTGTTTACCTTGCTTTTTTATTATCAAAATTAGTTTGGCTTGTTTGGCCAAAGCCGGTTATGTCTCCTCTTGCTCCTGCGCAACATACTAGTCAATCAAATAATGTTCGTAATAGTTCGGCCCAACATATTATTGAACAATTTTTATTCGGTAAAGCAATTGTAACAAATAATAATAACACTGCGCAGCAATCGCAGGTTGTTAACAATGCCCCAGAGACTCGCCTAAGTATTAATCTCACTGGTATTGTTGCGGTGAGTAATGATGATCAAGGTGGAGTGGCGATTATTGAATCACAAGGTAAACAAGTAAGTTATTTAGCTGAAGATGTTGTACAAGGTACCCGAGCTAAAGTGGCGCAAATATTACCAGATCGTGTAATTTTAAACGTGAGTGGCCGCTTCGAAACATTAATGCTTGATGGTCTCGACTTTACTAAAACGGTATCGATGCCTGTTTTAGCTGCACGTAATGATGAAGATATGGGGCCGCAGCAATTTGTATCGAGTGAGCTGAAAATAGATGCCACTGCTGATCCGCAAATAAAGCAATCAATAATAGAGACTCGTGAAGAGTTACTCGAAGAGCCAGGTAAATTATTTGATTACATACGTGTTTCACAAGCAATGAACGATGGAGAGCTCATTGGTTATCGCTTAAGTCCAGGTAAAGAACCTGCATTATTTAAGCAAATGGGTTTACAAAATAACGATTTAGCTATTGCAATTAATGGCTATCAACTAACGGATCTAAAACAGGCAATGTCAGCTATTAATGAGCTGCGTAATAGCACGGATGCCAATATCACTATAGAACGTGATGGCGAACAAATAGATGTGCAATTTAGCCTGCAATAACATAGCTTTGGAGTTTTAATATAATGGTTCAGGTGCTACACCTCAAAAAAATTAAAAAAGGGTTAGCTAAGTACGCGGCACTTTTTTTAGCGGCAAGTATTTCATTGTCAGTTTCAGCTGTTGAATACGCTGCTAACTTTAAAGGGACAGATATCAACGAGTTTATCAACATCGTTGGTAAAAACCTTAATAAAACAGTCATCATTGACCCTAATGTGCGTGGCAAAGTAAACGTACGCAGCTATGAGTTAATGGATGAAGCACTTTATTATCAGTTCTTTTTAAATGTATTGGAAGTTTACGGTTACTCGGCCGTTGAAATGGATAATGGCATTATAAAAATAGAAAAAAGTTCTGATGCTAAAAAGTCTAATGTGCCACTAATTACCGAAGGTAGTGACGCTAGCGGCGACATGATGATCACACGAGTTGTACGAGTTAAAAACGTAAGCGTACAAGAACTTGGCCCACTGGTAAGGCAATTTAGTGACCAAAAAGATGGTGGCCATGTTGCAAACTTTAATGCGGCTAATGTGATGATGTTGACTGGTCATGCAGCATCGGTTAATCGTTTAGTTGAGATTATTCGTTCGGTTGATCAAGCTGGCGATAAGCGTGTAGATATAGTTAAGCTTAAGTTTGCTACTGCTGATGATGTAGTATCAGTGGTCGATAATATCTATAAAGATAATGGTAAAGGCAGTGTTCCTGAATTCTTAATTCCAAAAGTAGTGGCAGATGGCCGAACTAATAGTGTAATTGTAAGTGGTGAAGGTCAAGCTCGTACGCGTGCAATTGAGCTTATTAAGCGCTTAGATGGGGAATTAGAAAGCCAAGGTAATACACAAGTGTTTTACCTAAACTACGCGAAAGCTGAAGATTTAGTGAAGGTATTGCAAGGCGTTAGCAAGTCGCTTACGGATGATTCACAAGGCGGGGCGACAAAAACACGTAGCCGCAGTAAAAATGAAACCAGTATTGAAGCCCACCCAGATTCCAACTCATTAATTATCACAGCGCAACCAGACACAATGCGCTCACTTGAATCAGTAATAGAGCGAATTGATATTCGTCGGGCGCAAGTTTTAGTCGAAGCCATTATTATAGAAGTGATGGAAGGCGATGGTGTTAATCTTGGATTGCAATGGATTTCTGAACAAGGCGGTATGCTGCAATTTAACAATGGTACAACAGTTCCTGTTGGCTCTGTTGCGGTAGCAGCTGAACGAGCTCGAGATAAAACAGTCACTAAAACGATCATAGGCACTGAAAGTGGTAAGCCGACTCAATATAACGAAACTTCTGAAGGTGACTATGGCCCTTTAGCTTCATTGCTTGGTGGTATTAATGGCTTAGCGCTGGGTGTGATTAAAAATGATTGGGGCGCTATTATACAGGCAGTATCAACGAATACTAACTCAAATATTTTGGCAACACCGTCTATTACTACAATGGATAACCAAGAAGCATCTATTTTAGTCGGTCAAGAAGTGCCTATAATTACCGGTTCTCAAACGGGTACTGATAATGGTAGTAATCCATTCCAAACGGTTGACCGTCAAGAAGTCGGTATTAAACTAAAAGTAACACCACAAATTAATGATGGCTCAGCGGTACAGCTTACTATTGAACAAGAGGTGTCAAGCGTTAGTGGTGCAACCGCCGTTGATATTTCAGTGAATAAGCGTTCAATTAAAACAACTGTTATGGCCGATGATGGTGGCATGGTTGTTTTGGGTGGTTTAATTGATGAAGACGTACAAGAAAGTGTTTCGAAGGTGCCATTATTAGGGGATATACCTATATTAGGGCATCTGTTTAGATCAACAAATACAACGCGCAAAAAGCGTAATCTTATTGTATTTATTCGCCCGACTATTATTCGTGATGGTATAAGCATGAATAAGTTAAGCTTTAACAAGTATAACTTTATTCGTGGTGAGCAATTTAAACAGCGCGAAGATGGGATTGAGTTAATGCCTGCGACTGATTCACCAATTTTACCTGAATGGAATGATGAATTAGTACTGCCACCAACGTATGAAGATTCTTTACGTAAACAAAATGCACAAGAGCGTAAAGATGACTAATGCGATTGAAGAGATAAACCAAGATGTGGTTCATCCTAAAATGCATAAGCAGGACGAGCTATCAATCGATGATGTGCTAATCGAACTCCCCGCAAAGCGATTACCGTTTTCGTACGCAAGACGTGCTGGTGTATTGCTGAGCAAAAATAAAGAGCATCGAATAGTATATTACCGTGGCGAGCTTGATGTGGAGGTACTATTAGAAGTACGCCGTATTGCAGGGTATGGTTTTACGCTTGAGCAGCTTGCGGATGATAAGTTTGAACTATTGCTTGAAGCATCTTATCAGCGAGATAGTTCGGAAACCCAGCAGATGATGGAAGACATTGGCAATGAAGTTGATTTATTCTCACTTGCTGATGAACTCCCGCAAACTGAAGACTTACTTGCTGGTGACGATGATGCACCTATCATAAAACTTATTAATGCCATGCTGAGCGAGGCAATTAAAGAGGGCGCGTCTGATATACATATCGAAACCTTCGAACAAGAGCTTGTTATTCGTTTCAGGGTGGATGGTGTATTAAAAGAAGTGCTTAAGCCAAATCGAAAACTGGCCTCTCTATTGGTGTCGCGTATAAAAGTAATGGCTAAGCTTGATATAGCTGAAAAGCGTATCCCACAAGATGGCCGCATTAGTCTTCGTATTGCAGGACGTGCAGTAGATGTACGTGTATCTACCATGCCATCGAGTTTTGGTGAGCGTGTAGTGCTGCGTTTACTTGATAAAAATAATGCCCGCCTAAATCTTGAAGACTTAGGTATGACCGCAGAAAATCGTGCGTTGTTTTCAGATTTAATTAGTAAACCCCACGGCATTATTTTGGTAACAGGGCCAACGGGCTCTGGTAAAAGTACCACTTTATACGCTGGTATGAGTCAAATTAACTCACGTGATCGTAATATTTTAACTGTTGAAGATCCAATTGAGTACGAGATCCCAGGCATTGGCCAAACACAAGTTAATAGCAAAGTTGATATGACATTTGCTCGAGGTTTGCGTGCAATATTACGTCAAGATCCAGATGTGGTTATGGTGGGTGAAATACGCGACCTTGAAACTGCGCAAATTGGTGTTCAAGCGTCACTTACCGGTCACCTTGTTATGTCTACTCTGCATACTAATACCGCATCGGGTGCAATTACACGTATGGAAGATATGGGTGTTGAACCATTCTTACTTTCATCTTCATTGCTCGGTGTGTTGTCGCAACGTTTAGTACGTACGTTATGTAATACCTGTAAAGAAGGCCACACAGCAGACGAGCATGAATGTCAGTTGTTAGGTGCTCCTTTTGAAAGCCAACCGACGATTTATCGAGCTGTAGGTTGTGAGGAGTGTAACTTTAATGGTTACCGTGGTCGTACCGGTATTCATGAGTTGCTGGTAGTTGATGAAGCAATACGTGAAATGATTCACAACGGTAAAGGTGAGCAAAGCGTAGAGAAATACATTCGTAAACGCAGTCCAAGCATCCGCCAAGATGGTTGTAGCCGTGTACTTGCAGGCAAAACAACACTTGAAGAAGTATTGCGTGTTACCCGTGAGGAAGGTTAATTATGGCGGCGTTTGAGTATCGTGCCTTAGATGGTAGGGGTAAAGAAAAAAAAGGTATTTTAGAGGCTGATACCGCGAAACAAATTCGCCAAATTTTACGTGATCAAAAATTAACGCCACTTGAGGTAGTCCCAGCAGCGCAAAGTGACAAACAAGTAAAAGGTGAAAAAGCGCCTTTATTAGGTAACTTTTTTAAACCCACTATATCTACTTCTGATTTAGCACTTATCACCCGTCAATTGGCCACGTTAATTCAATCCGCATTGCCTGTTGAGGGAGCCGTCATGGCCGTAGCCGAGCAATGCGAAAAACCACGTTTAAAGCGCATGTTGATGTCGGTACGTTCAAAGGTTGTTGAAGGTTATACACTTGCCGATGGTATGAGTGAATTTCCACATGTGTTTGATGACTTATACCGTGCAATGGTTGCCGCAGGTGAAAAGTCGGGTCATTTAGATCAGGTATTAAATCGATTAGCTGATTACACTGAGCAACGCCAACATATGCGTAGTCAAATTACACAGGCTATGGTTTACCCTATTATTCTGGTTATATTTGCGATTGGTATTGTTGCGGTTTTGCTGGGAACAGTAGTACCTAAAATATTAAAAACCTTTGAAAAAACCAAGCAAGTACTCCCTTGGACAACAGAGTGGGTAATGGCCGGTAGTCATTTTGTACAAAACTATTGGTTTATCAGTTTAATTGCTATCACTGGCATTGCTATCGGTATTAAACACGCCTTAAAAAAACCAAAAATACGTTTTTGGTGGGACAATCGAATACTCCATATGCCGGGTATTGGTAAGGTTGCACGTGGTATAAATACAGCTCGCTTTGCGAGAACGCTAAGTATTTTGTCATCAAGCTCAGTGCCTTTACTCGAGGGAATGCGTATATCGGGTGGGGTGTTAGTAAATGAAAAAATTAAAAAAGCAGTGGCGGATGCTTCTGATCGGGTAAGTGAAGGTGCTAGTTTACGCGCTGCACTTCAGCAAACTAAGTTGTTTCCACCGATGATGCTGCATATGATAGCCAGTGGCGAAAAGTCAGGCGAACTTGAACAAATGCTAGAGCGTGCTGCAAATAACCAAGACCGCGAATTTGAAAGTATGGTTAATGTATCATTAAAATTATTAGAACCGGCAATGATTGCCTCTATGGCGGTTATTGTACTGTTTATAGTGATGGCAATTTTGCAGCCAATAATGGCAATGAATAAAGCCGTAGGGCTTTAATTATTGCTTAGTTTTTATATATTAGTGGTTTTACCTAAACCATTTTTACTTAATATTTTAGAATAATGAGGTAATTACGTGAATAAACAATCAGGTTTTTCTTTACTAGAAGTGATGGTGGTACTGGTTATCATCGGGATGATTATGTCAATTGTTGCGCCTAATATAATGGGTCAGCAAGAAGAGGCTGCAATTGATAAGGCACATTTAGATATTCAGCAACTTGAAGACGCAATGAGCCTTTACAAGCTTAAAAATAAAAGCTATCCAACCACAGAGCAAGGCCTTGAAGCGCTTGTAAATAAAACGAATATTGAACCAGTACCAAAGCGTTTTCCAGATGGTGGTTTTATTAGTGAATTACCTGATGATCCATGGGGTAAACCATACCAATTAATCAGCCCAGGAGAGGCCGGTAAATTTGATATTTTTTCTGTTGGACCAGATGGCGAAGCTGGTACAGAGGATGATATAGGTAACTGGGATCCTGAGAAGCAATAATGTTAATCAATAGTGCTTTGAATTTATACGTTAATAACCAGAGCTTGCTATGCAAGTGAGCTCTGAACGTGTGCGTAGAAAAAGCCGAGGCTTTAGTTTAATTGAAATTTTAGTGGTATTAGTGATCATCGCTTTTGCTACCAAAATGGTGGTATATAGCTTAGAAGGCGGTGCGGAGGATGAGCTAGATACTCAAGCACTTAGGCTGCATACCACCATTAATATGGCATCAGAGTTTGCTATTTTGAACCAAGTTGAATTGGGATTTCAGGTAGACAAAAATAAGTTCGAATTTTTAGTTTTTGATAGTGAAAAATGGATAACGTTTGACCGAGAAGAGTTATTTAGTCCCGTTGAATTTGACGAACGTTTTAAATTAACACTAAACCTAGAAGATTTAGCGTGGGCAGCAGATAACTTACTCGAACAATCAAATTGGCGTGAATTAATGAGCGGCGGTGACGAAGACAGCTTGTTAGAACTTAAAAAGCTCAAAATCCCTCAAGTACTTATATTGTCATCGGGCGAAGTTAGTGCATTTCAACTAACACTTGAGTTAAAAGCTCAAAGAGAGCCTGTTTACTTTATAGAGGGTGAATTTACTGCCCCTGTTAATTTGCGCCGAGAGCCAGAATAATGGATAACAATAAAGGATTTACTTTATTAGAGGTATTAGTTGCGCTAAGTATTTGTGCTATGACAGGTATTGCAGCAATGCAAGTAACTAGCGAGCATATACATCACTTATCAAGCATTGAAGATCAAACATATGCCTCATGGGTCGCAGAAAATATCTTGGTAGAGCAGCGCACTAAAGGTGAGCAATGGCAAAGTAAAAGTGGATTGCGTGGTAGCGAAGTAATGGCGGGTGTTGAGTGGTTTTGGCAACAAGATGTGATGCCTACGGCCGATAAAAGCTTTGTTAAATTAACCATTACTGTGTTTAGTGACGAGAAGTATGAGCGTTCTGTTTATGAGCTTTCCACCTATTTGAATAAAGGTAAGAAATAAGTGAAGCAACGTGGATTTACATTACTTGAAGTAATGGTCGCTCTAGGAATTTTAGCCTTTGTTATTATTGCTACTCACCAAATATTAGAGACTACAACGCGGTCTAAAGATGCCTCAGATGAAAAAATAGCTGAGTTAAATGGCTTACAAACTACATTCAGGTTAATGGATCAAGACTTTAGCCAAATGACTAAACGCGCAGTACGAAACGAAGCTGGCGATGTACAAGAACTCTATTTACTCGCTGGGCGTTATGTTTTAGAAAGCCAATACCATGGGATTGCGTTTGTGCGTGATGGTTGGGTTAATCCAATTAATTTACTACCCCGCTCAGAATTACAAGCGGTTGGTTATAGAGTGATTGATGATAACTTAGAAAGAGTGTATCGCGTGTATGTAGATCAACTTGATAACACTGAACCACGAGTGCAAGTTATCCTCAAAGGTATCGAAGAGCTAAAGTTTGAATTTCTTGATGACAAAAATAAATGGCTAGGGCAATGGGATATTAAGGCATTACCGAAAGCGGTTGCCGTTACATTGCAGCAAGTTGACGCGAAACCAATTCGCCGTGTATTTTTAGTGCCAGGACAAGGCAAGGTGACCACGCCCACGAGTACAGCAACAAATGGTTCAACACCTAATACAACTAATAAAAATAGCAGAGGCACGCCATAATGGGGTATCAATCATCGCGTGGGGCTGCCATTGTTATTGTATTATTTATGGTGGCGTTAGCGGCTATTTTAGCTGTAGAAATGAGTGCTAATTTGATGGTCCAAGTACAAAAAAGTACCAATTTACAAGGGCATCAGCAAGCTAAGTGGTACGCATATGCTGCAGAAGAACTTGCTATTAAAGCACTTATTCAAAGTAAAAAAGATGACCCTGAGAAAACAACATTAGATCAAATATGGGCAAAACAAGGTGATGTTCCTTATCCCGTTGATAATGGCAAGCTGAGTGGCAAAATAACGGACTTACAAGCTTGCCTAAATTTGAATGCTTTAGCCGTGGAACCTGATAAAAATAGTGCAAATAAAACAAACCCAGCGCATAAAGCATTGTTTACATTACTTGAAAACATAGAAGACTTATCTGCTAATGAGTCTGAAGAAGCAATGGCTGACAGTGTATTTGATTGGTTAGATGCCAACAGCATTACATATCGCTCAGGTGCAGAAGAGGGAGAGTATTTGTCACAAAAATTCCCATACCTGACCGCAAATAGCTTATTTGCATCAACTTCAGAACTGCGATTGATCAAAGGTTTTAATCCGCTGGTAATGGAAAAAATACTCCCTTACGTGTGTGTTATTCCAGGTAGTACTTTGCTTTCTATTAATATAAATACGTTAGCGCCAGAGCAAGCACTCATACTCAGTGCGTTTATTGATGAGTTAAGTTTATCCGGTGCTGAGGCTGTAATCGCTGCAAGGCCAAAAACAGGGTTTGATAGCAAAGAAGTATTTTTTGAACAGGTGCTTCAGCAAGGCGGGAAAAACATTAAAGCAGTAGAAAACTTATTTAGTATTAATAGCGAATATTTTAAATTACAAACGCAGGCAACGTTTGTTGATTTGCGTTTTTCGATGACCACATTACTGTATGCCAACAATGGTGACGTAACGATACTGGCGCGAAAATTTGGAGGCGTACAGTGACAGAAATATTATTGATCCGCACGGGTCAAACTGAACAAGAAACACTTAACTGGTTAATATACTCACCACAAGAACAAGAAATAATAGCCAGTGGAGAGCTTGCTAATGCCAGTCATTTAAGCGAGTTAAGTGAAAAAGCGCAAAGTCGTGAGGTGGTTGTTTTACTGCCAAGTGATCAAGTACAGCTAAAAACAGTTGCTTTGCCCGCTAAATGGAATCGTAAGCTTGAGCAAGCACTACCGTATATGCTTGAGGAAGATATTGCATGTGACGTAGATGATTTATTTATAGCGGTCGGTGAATCAACCACGATAGAAGAGCAACATGCTATACGTGTTGCTATGGTGGATCGAGAGTGGTTTGAGCAATGGCTTGCGCTATTTGTAGATCATAATTTGTCTGTATATAAAATATTACCAGATGCGTTGTTATTACCTACAGCAGATGATGCAATAACGGCCATAGAACTCAATGGACAATGGTTATTTAAGCAAGGTCAATGGCATATAAGTGCTGTAGAAAGTAGTTGGTTAAATGGTTATTTAACGGCAATGGGTAATCCTAACATAAAGCATTTTAGCCCAGCGACTCAATTTCCTGAAACGGTTAGCCTGCAAGCGCAAACAAGTGATTATGATTTACCTTTAGCATTATTTGCTAAACAACTTGATAACGTTAAATTCAATCTTCGCCAAGGCATGTATCAACTTAAAAAGAAAAGTACATTATGGTGGGGATACTGGAAAAGTGCTGCGGTTATTACAGGTGTTGCATTAGTATCAACTATTGCAATAAAGGCCGTAGAATTAAATCAATTAAATACTCAGCTAGAAATTACAAAGGCGCAAGTAGTTGAGCGTTACCAGAATGCGTTTCCAGGCACTAAAGTTCGTCCGCAACTTGTTAAGAGTCAAATTAGAGGCGCATTAAAAAAAATACAGGGGTCAAGCGACGCTGGCTTTTTAGACTTAACAACAAATTTAGTTAATGTGTTTTCTCAAGTGAGTGAATTCACACCTGAAAATTTACGCTACGATAAGCGTCGTAACGAGCTGCGTATTCGAGCTAGGGCGAAGGATTTTCAAACTTTCGGTAAAGTAAAAATATTGCTTGAAAAGCAAGGTTTAACGGTTGACCAAGGCTCATTGAATAACGATGGCGACTTTGTCGTAGGTGAAATTAAACTGCGAGGTGCGGTATGAAAAAGCAGTTGATGCAACATTGGCATTCGCTAAAGGAACAAGAACAACATTTAGTTATGATTGCAGGTGGTGTTTTTATTATTTTCATTTTAGTAATGGGGATCTTTAGGCCACTAAATAATGCAATAGAACGTGCTGAGCAAGCGCAAATTAAACAACAAGAGCTATTGGTTTGGGTTGATGAGAGTATTGTTAAACTCAAAGCTGCGGGCAGTACACAAATTGCCAGTAGCCAAAATTTAAGCCAAATAGTTAACTCAACGCGTGCTCGCTACAAAATTAGCATCAGCAAAATGCAGCCAAGTAATGATTCACTGCGTTTGACGCTCGACTCAATCGAGTTCAATCATTTGATAGAATGGCTCGATGAACTTGTTAATCAGCATGGTTTACGTGTCGAGAACTTGGATTTAAGCCGTGATGATAAATCTGGTTATGTGCGCGTAAGCCGCTTGGTATTAGAGAAGTAATTAATGAAAAAAACAATAACATTATCTATTTTATTTTTATTTAGCTTTATTATTTTTTGTATTGTTAAGTTGCCCGCAGTTATTGCATTGGACTTAGCTAAACCTTATCTACCTAAGCAGTTAGAAATAGGTCAAACCGTTGGCAGCATTTGGCAAGGGCAAATGATGCAAGTGCGCTTTGATGGCGAGCAATTAAATAATGTGCGTTGGGATATTTCAGGATGGCAGTTATTTACAGGCAATTTAAATACTAATTTAAAGTTTGGTGATCCGCGTGAGCGTAGCGATATTTCAGGCTATGCAAATGTAAATTATGGCTTATTTAATAGTACAATTAAAGTAACTGATGGGCTTGTTCGCTCCACTGTTGAAAGAGCAATGCAGCGCATTCAATTACCACTGCCAGTAACAGCAAAAGGCCGCGTAATATTAGAGCTTGATGAATACACCTCAGGCACGCCTTATTGTGAATCATTAAAAGGCGAAATAGCGAGTCCAGATATTGATGTACAGGGTTTAAACGGTTGGTTTAACATTGGTCCGCTTGGTGGTAACCTTAGTTGTAAGTCTGGCGACATAGCCATACTTATTGACCCCGATAACACCTTAGGGCTTGAAGCTGATGCGATGTTAAAGGCTAATTTCGATTTTAAAGTAGCTGGATACGTAAAGCCTGATGCAACATTACCAAAAGACGTACACGATGCAGTGAAGTTTTTAGGTCGTCCAGATAGAGAAGGTCGTTATCCGCTTAATTTTTAATGTTTACAAATAAAGAGTTTTAATGCAATTACCTCAATTTACTGAGTTGCATGCTACGCAGCTCAGCACATTTTTAGATACTCAGCCTGAAGCGATGACCTTATCGCAAAGCCAAGGTTACTTGTTTGGCGTAATTTGTTCTCCTGAGCCATTAGACGTGCATGAGTGGATTGCACAAATCTTACCAAACACGACAGATAATTTAGACGAAGAAGTCTTGTTTTTATTTATGGCGCTATACCATCAAATAAGCGAGCAAGTGTTTGAGGTTGGCTATAAATTACCAGCGCAATACAGTTTTGGTTTTTGTAAAAGCTGGAGTGAAGGTTTTTTAACAGCGACAACGACTTACACTCAAAAACTATTAACCTCTGAGCAATTAGAAGCAGAATATAAAGATGCATTAGAGAGCGCTCAAGCGACATTAAGCTTTTTTGCTCTAGGTGAAGACGCCATTACTACTATCGCTGCGCAAAATAACTTAGGACTACAATCGCTTTGCTTGCAGCAATATGAATTAATGGGTGATTTTGCATTAGGCTTTGCCGAGTTGATTGAAATAGTCGCACTTAATAGTGGTTTGTATACAGATGAAGGGTGGGACGAGTAGCTTTTAGGTTACTTATTTTTATAAGTAACCAACCAATTATAAATCTTATTAAGCGCCTAATTCTAACTCTATGTCTGTGCAGCCTTGCTTGCACTTTATTATGCCTTTACCAGACTCTCCAGTGGCTAAATTGAGTGTTAGCAAGGTGTTGCACTGTTCGCATTTCAATGCTTTTCCTTGCGCTAATTTTTTAAGCATATTTCGATGTTTGTGAAATGAGTCGCTCGCTTTTTTATTCAATTTTGAAAAGTCCATTACTTCACTCGCTTTTGCGCTAACGATTCAGACACTATTTTGCATACTGTGTTTAAGCGGTCATCATAAAAATACAGATTTAAATCACGTTCGCGACAATAACGTAAATGAAATAATCGTACTGAATCATCTGTTGTAAATGTTTTTTCTACATATTCATGCTCAGATTCTGATAATCCCAATTGAGCGCTTATATTGCTTTTAGCCATGCTTGCTGCTGGGTTTCTATTTACTTTTGTTGACTCGCCTAAAAGGCTAACGCCTTCACCTAAAAGCTTTTCTCTTGGCTCTTTTATAAGCGGATGATCGATAGTAAAAAAAGCAAGGATCACAATGACTAATATAATAAATTTTTTCACGAAAGCGCAAACCTTGATCTAAATAGGGTTAAATTATTATGCAGTGTAATAAAATGTGTTTTAAAAGCAAGTGGCGAGGGTGAATAAATTATTAGCAATCTATGCCAGTAATTCTAATCAATATTGGTATAATGGCTAGCAGCAGTCAGATATTTCTGAAATATCTGAAAGTATTCAAGTGTCGATTTATTAAACTGAGCATAGTTAGCAAATAACTTGTTAGACCTTATAATATTAGAGTATTTGAATATTGCTGAACTTTTCTTTCCAAGCGGCGTTGAGGAACTTCGATGGACAAACAAATTAAAGTAAAGAACATCCCTGTAGAGGTTAAAATCCAAAAACCGGATTTAAGCCGCCAAGACGACAGATTCAACCCCCGAAACCGCATTTATGTGCGTGCTGTAAAAGGCCTCCATCAGTTACTTAGGCAACGCATCGGCTTTTTAGGCTTACTTGCATTTATGTTGCTCCCTTGGATTAACTTTAACGGTCAACAGGCTGTATTGTTTGATTTGATGGGTCAAAAATACAATATTTTTGGCTTAACACTATGGCCCCAAGATTTTACTATTTTAGCCTTTATTTTTATGTTGGCAGCCTTTGCGTTGTTTTTGGTCACTACTTTTTACGGCCGAGTATGGTGTGGTTACACCTGCCCGCAAACGGTGTGGACTTTTATATTTATTTGGTTTGAAGAAAAGTGTGAAGGTAAAGCTAATCAGCGTAAAAAGCTCGATGAGCGGCCAATGAACTTTGATAAGTTTTGGCGAAAAACCGCTAAACATACTAGTTGGATATTATTTTCGTTATATACCGCTATTTCTTTTGTGGGTTATTTTACACCTATTCGGGAGTTGCTTCCTGATTTTGTCACTTTCAATCTAGGGGGATATGCGCTTGTTAGTGTGATCTTCTTTGCAGTATGTACCTATGGCAATGCAGGTTGGATGCGTGAAATTATGTGCTTACACATTTGTCCGTATTCTCGCTTTCAGTCGGCTATGTTCGACAAAGACACGTACACGGTAACTTATGATGAAAACCGTGGTGAAAGTCGCGGTCCTCGTTCTCGTAAAGTCGCTCATCAAGATTTAGAAATGGGTGACTGTATAGACTGTAATTTGTGTGTTCAAGTATGCCCAACAGGTATTGATATTAGAAATGGGCTACAAGCCGAGTGTATAAACTGTGGTGCCTGTATAGATGCGTGCGATGGTGTAATGGATAAAATGGAATACCCGCGTGGGCTTATTTCATATACAACAGAGCGAAACCTCGAAACACCTGAAAATAAAACAAATCCTTTGCGAGCTAAAATAATAGGTTACACGGTCATCTTAGTAATATTAACCAGCGCACTCGTGGCTAACATCGCACTGCGTAAAACAATGGACTTTGATATTATTCGCGATCGTAACCAATTATACCGTGTCGATTTTGATGGTTTAGTAGAAAACACCTATACATTAAAGGTCATTAATAAAGCGCAGTACGAGCAAACTTTTAATATTAAGGTGCAAGGTTTAGATAACTTTAAATACATAGGAAAACAGTCATTCACTGTGCAAGCAGGGCAATCACACAATGTGCCTTTATCATTAGTAATGGATCCATATGACTTAAAAGCACCTATGACAGAGTTTAACTTTGTGCTTTCACCAATTAACGAACCAGATAACGAAATATTGCAGCCAAGTAACTTTTTCAAAGCGCGATAATAAATTAACAAAAGCGGGGCAACCCGCTTTTATTTTGTATAAGAGGCATATGAGTAAATTTAGTTTTGTTGACTTAACCCCTGACCTTATTCTTGATGCTATCGAAAGCGTCGGTATTTATGCCGAGTCTGGTTTACTTGCTTTAAATAGCTACGAAAATAGAGTCTACCAATTTGTCGCTGAAGGCGGAAAACGCTACGTCGTTAAGTTTTACCGCCCCGAGCGTTGGAGCAAAGAGCAAATTCAGGAAGAGCACGATTTTGCATTTGAGCTAGCAGAGGCCGAAGTGCCAGTTGTTGCCCCAATAGAGCATAACGGAGCAAGCTTGTTCGAACACCAAGGATATTGGTTTACGCTATTTCCTAGCGTAGGCGGGCGCTTATTTGAAGTTGATAACTTAGATCAACTTGATGTGTTAGGGCGTTTAATTGGACGTATGCATCAAATTGCTAAAACAAAAGCATTTACGTGCCGGCCAACAGTGACATGCGAAGAATACTTGCATACAGCTAAAGTTCATCTACAAAAAAGTAACTTAGTCCCTCTTGGTTTAAAAACAGCTTTTTATACTATTTTAGATTTAGTAATAGAAAAAGCTCAAGCGCAATACAAAGAGGTAGAAACGATACGTCTACATGGGGACTGTCACGCAGGCAATATTTTGTGGGCAGGAGACGCACTTATGTTTGTTGATTTAGACGACAGCCGCCAAGGGCCTGCAATTCAAGATTTATGGATGATGCTCAGTGGCGACAGAATGACACAGCTGTTACAGTTAGATACCCTAGTGGGCGCATATGAAGAGTTTTGTGATTTTGATCACACTCAACTCAAATTGATTGAACCTTTGCGAGCAATGCGTATTATTCATTATATGGGTTGGGTCGCAAATAGATGGAGTGATCCGGCTTTTGTACGGAACTTTTCATGGTTTGCAGATGACAAATATTGGGAGCAACAAATTTTAGCTCTCAAGGAGCAGCTTTCTGCATTACAAGAAGAGCCGTTAAAGTTATTGCCATAACATTTTCTTTAAAGATTATTACAATGAGACACACATGCTTAAAAAAATAAAACTTAGCTTATTGCTTCTTTGTTTACCCTTTGCAGCTTTTGCTGCACAGTTTGAAGTTGATAACCAATATACAGTTATTGATGTAGAAAAAAGTTCAACTGCACAAGTAACCGAGTTTTTCTCATTCTATTGCGGCCACTGCTTTAAGTTTGAACCTGTTGCTAAAGCTATCGAAAAAAACTTACCAGACGGTGTCGTGTTTATTAAAAATCACGTTAACTTCTTAGGCGGTGTGTCACCGCAAGCACAATCAAATTTAAGCTTTGCCTATTTAATTGCTAAAAAGCATGGTCAAGAACACAATATTGCTGAACAGATATTTAAGAGTATTCATATTCAAGGTGCACCGCTAACAGAAATAAAAGATGTTAAAAAGCTCCTTGAAATTAATGGTATTGATAGCAACACGTTTGATAGTGATATTGCTAGCATGCCAATTATTTCTGCTGAACGTGCACTGCAAGATAAGCAAAATAAATATTCAGCGTTAGGTGCGCTCACCGGAGTTCCTACCTTTATTGTTAATGATAAATATAAGATAAATATAAATACTATTAAAAGCCAAACAGAGCTTGATGAGTTAGTTAAATTTTTACTAGCATTATAAATTTTTGGAGAATAAAAATAATGATCAAATTAGTTAAAGCAGGCTTGCTTGCACTATTACTGCCTATGGCAGGGACAAGTTTTGCAGCAACTTATGAAGAAGGCGTGCATTACGATGTTGTATCTGAGCGCGCAACTAAAAAGCCAGAAATTAAAGAGTTCTTTTCATTCTACTGTCCGGCATGTAATAACATGGAAGGACTCATTTCAGAATTTAAACCGTCACTTGATAAAAACGTTAAGTTTAAAAAGAGTCATGTAGATTTTGTGGGGGTTCGCGATCCAGAAAATCAACAAATGATGAGCCAAGCGCTTGCAACAGCAGAAGTACTTCCGCAAAAAGATAAAATTATCTCTGCTATTTTTAATCACATTCATACCAAGCGCGCTAAGTTTAATGAGCTTGCAGATGTAAAAGATATCTTTGTAGCGCAAGGCGTTGATGGCGATAAGTTTGACAAGTTGTTTAAAAGTTTTTCGGTACGTACACTAAGCTCTAAAATGAAACGCGATCAAGACTACTTTAAAGAAAAAGGCGCACTTCGTGGTGTACCTACTTTTATTGTCAATGGTAAATATAAGTTAAACCTCGGTAAAGAGTCGGGTATAACTAAGCCAGAAGATATCAGTAAACTGATTAACTATTTAGCAAATAAATAAGTTTAGCTAAATCAAAAAAAGCTCCTTAATGGAGCTTTTTTGCTTTATAAGGATATAGTGATGGAAAAAATATTAGTATCGAGTTGCTTGCTAGGACAGCCTGTTCGCTACGATGGTAGGGGACACGCAATTTTGCATCCACAGCTTAATTTGTGGCAAAAACAAAATAGATTAATAGTGTTTTGTCCTGAGGTCGCTGGTGGACTTCCTATACCTAGATCTCCTGCTGAAATAATTCAGGGGAGAGTAGTTACTAATTTAGGAGAAGATGTAACAGAACAGTTTCAAACTGGGGCTAATATAGCGTTAGAACTGTGTAAAAAGAATCAAGTTCGTTTTGCTCTACTTAAAGAATCGAGCCCTTCTTGCGGACGAAATACAATATATGATGGAAAGCATCGCGGAGTAAAAATCGAAGGACTGGGTTTAACTGCAGCATTATTAATAAAAAATGGTATTAAGGTTTTTAGCGAGGATCAAATGCCAGCACTAATTAAAGTACTGGCACTTTAATAATGCAGCAATTACTTTCTTTGTAAAAAAACACCCGACTCAATGTGGTGCGTGTAAGGGAACTGATCAAATATAGCAAAGCGTTTAACGTTATGCGTACGTGTTAAGTGCTCAAGGTCACGTTCAAGGGTTTCAGGATTACACGATATATAAATTATGCTTTCGTAGTTAGCCACTAAATCACAGGTTAATTCATCCATGCCCGCACGCGGCGGATCAACTAATATGGTTTGGCAGTCATAGCTTTTAAGGTCAATACCGTCTAAACGAGAGAAAGTACGCTCGCCATTCATTGCTTGAGTAAACTCTTCGCTCGACATACGAATAATATCTAAGTTCTCTACGTTGTTTTTAGCAATATTGTATTGAGCAGAGTGTACAGATGATTTTGATATCTCCGTTGCCAACACTTTATTAAACGAACCAGCTAACGCAATTGAAAAGTTACCGTTGCCACAGTAAAGCTCTAATAAATCATTTTTAAGTGGTTTACATAAATTTTGTGCCCACTCCAGCATACTAATATTTACTTTAGCATTAGGCTGAGTGAAACTGTTTTCTACTTGTTGGTAAATAAGCTCGCGACCATTAACTGTTAAGCGTTCAGTTACAAAGTCATCACCCAGCACTTCTTTTTGTTTGCGAGCACGGCCAATGAAGTCAATTTTGTATTTACTGCTCAGTTTTTCTTTAAGCGCTTTAATTTCATTTAACCATTCATCATCTAGTGGCTTGTGATAAAGCAAACTTACTAAAATTTCACCACTTAGCGTTGATAGGTAATCTATTTGAAATAACTTACGACGTAATATTTCGCAAGGCTTAAGGTTTTCAATCATCACCTGCATTATTTCACCTACTAAAGGTGCTGCTGGATCAAACGTATCAACACGGATTTTGTCTTTTGTTTGTTGATCAAACATTATATGAAACAGATCGTCGCCATCATGCCATACTCTAAATTCAGCACGTTGACGGTAGTTAGTTGGCTCTGAACTAAATACTTCTAATTGTTCTACACCAAAACGTTGGAACTGTGCACGTATTCGCTGCTCTTTCTCGCTTAATTGTGCATCGTATTGTGTGGTATCGATTTTAATAACTGCCATTAACGTTACTACCTTATCTCTGAGATCTGTTTATCGGCGCTATTGTAGGGGGCGAGGCGTATTTGTCTAGTTTTGACTAGAATTAATGCTGTTTTTTTGTGCGTTCCCCTTTAGTTTTATACGTTATAGCCGATAATAAATTACTCACGCTTAGGAGACGAATTATGAAAATCAATAATTTTGGCTTTATGCCAAATAACAATATCAATAAATTTAATAATAAAGTAACGATACCACAGCCAACAATTAAGTCTCCTCAAGATAGTTATCAACAAAGCGGGAAAGAACTTGCGGCAAAAGTGTTGGGCGATAAGATGGCTGAGCAACTTGGCTTACCTGTTGCTGAGAAAAAAGCAGATAAGTCATTATTTGATTTTGGCGAGGTAGTTAAAAATGTACTCGATTTTGTAACAGGTACACTCAAAAATGCGAAGGCTAATGGCGCTGATGATGACAAGCTCAAAGGCATACTTGGTGAAGCCCGCAAAGGTGTGCAAATGGGGATTGATGATGCAATTGATGAATTAAAAGGTACCGGTGTATTTAATACCGATATTGAAGAAGGCATTAATAAGTCCAAAGAAGGTATCTTTAATGGCCTTAATAAGCTTGAAGATGATTTGTTTAACCCACAACCGGCGAGTGTGAGTATTAGTCAGGCGCAATACGCTAGTTTAAGCAATAACGCTGAATACAAATTTACTACCGCAGAAGGTGATGAAGTTAGTATTAGCTTCTCTGACTCTTTTGAGTCACAGTCAGCGAGCAGTTATCAAAAGCAGGGAAATAGTGAAGGGTATATAAGTGAATCATCGCAGTCTCGAGAGTTATCATTTTCTATGTCGGTTAATGGTGATTTAAATGAAGATGAACAAAAAGCGATTAATGAACTAATGGAAGACATACAAGGAGTGAGTAAAACTTTTTTTAGTGGCGATTTAGACAAAGCATTTGAAGAAGCGCAAGCATTGAGCTTAGGTAACGAACAGTTAGTCGCTTTCTCAATGGATTTAAGACAAACCAAAACGGTTGCAACGATAAAAAGCTACGAAGAATACAGACCAATACCAGAGAAGGCGGTTTCGGAAAAAATAGCCCCTTTTAATGACGATTTAAAAGAAGTTTATACAAAAGCAGCCGATCTGGGTCTGCAAAGCCAATTATCGGGTATTATGGAATGGTTAAATCAAGATCAAAGCGAGATTGATAAATTAGTTGATTATACCAAAGCAATGTTTGAAAATCTGGATCAACTAAATACTGCGGCAGATGAGCTGGCTAATCTAGAATCACCGCAAAGTTAAACTGCTTTCCTTTACAAAAGTGACATGTCAAACTGCTATTCTTAATTTACAGTAGGAACAGTGGTTTGTCAGTGCACATTATGGTTTTTGATTCAGGTATTGGTGGCACTACCGTACTTGAGCATATTCAGCAGAGCATACCTCATGCTCAATACAGTTATTTTATGGATAATGCTTTACTGCCATATGGTGCTCAATCACAACAAACTATCATCAATCGTTTATGCGCCCTTGTACATTTCATCAAACAAGAAGACCTCGACGTCGATTTAATTGTTATAGCCTGCAATACCGCATCCACGTCAGCGTTGAGTGCGGTACGTCAAATTACTGATATTCCAATTGTAGGCGTTGTACCTGCAATAAAGCCGGCGGCTCAATTAAGTCAATCAAAACATATCGGGCTTCTTGCCACGCCTACAACTGTATCAAGTTCATATACGGCTAAACTCATTCAAGAACATGCCAGGCATATAACGGTTAACTTATATAGTAGTGTTAGGTTGGTGTCGCTGGCAGAGCAGTACTTTTTTACTCAACAACTAGATACAGGTGAGCTTTATAAAGAGCTGGATAGTTTAGAGATCAATAAAGAAGTTGATGTGTTGGTGCTAGGGTGTACACATTTTCCTATTTTAGCTAAACCAATAAACGCGTATTTTAATTCAAAAGTACAGTTGCTTGATTCTGGTGCTGCAATAGCCAATCGTGTTAGTGATTTACTTAGTAGTTACTGTGGGTTGAATAAAAAAGCTTCGGATACAAAAAAGCCGCTGCAATATTATGCAACGGCTGATATTTTTAGTACTAAGCTAGTAGTAAAGCTGGTTACGCTGATTGATCAAGTTCAGGACGTATAGAATTAGCATCCTCATCTTGTTTTTGCTTTGCTTCACGAACTTTTAAAGTACGTTGTTGGAACTCACTATCATTTAACTTGGTTATAGCATTGTCAGCATCAGCTTGCGCCATTTCAACAAAACCAAAGCCACGACGTTTGCCAGTATTTTTGTCCTTTAATAAGCGGACATTAAATACTTTGCCTTGTTCTTCAAATAATGCACGAACAACACCTTCGTTTGCGCGATAAGGGAGGTTACCAACATAAAGAGTCTTAGTTTTCACTTCAACTTCTTCAGCGCCTTCAGATGACATTGCTGCGATAACAATTCCACCTATTAATAAACCAGCACCAAATAATAGTGCAGGGTCTAAGGCTAAGCTGCCAAAAACAAATTTAACGACAACAAAACCAACTACGGCAAGGATAACAGAAAATATAAAAGACTTTTGATCGGGTAATTTCATTTTAGATCTACCAATAAACAGGAAATAAACATTAATTTAACATTGTGAACTTGCTATCTTAACGTCTTAATCAAACATAGCAATGGTATTTGTGTTAAATAATAAAAAACAGTGTAAAAAAGCATCACCTTAGCTGTGTTTTTGTATGGTTTTATGGTGTTTTGTTCTATTTTTGTTCGAACAGTAAAAAGATCTTAAAAAAGGGTTGATCTGTTTTCGGATCTCCCTATAATGCGACCCCACTGAGACGGGAAACGCCGAAGCATAGCAAGGCAGCAACGACTCAGAGAGTTAAATAAAACTTCAGTTTTAAATCTTCCAAAAGAAAGTTTAAAACTAAGTGTTGACTCTAAAAATATAGGGTGTATTATTCGCATCCCTTGAGACGCTAAAGCGACTCAAAACGTTCTTTAACAATATAAAGCAATCATCTGTGTGGGCACTCGTACAGATTGAGTTCTAACAGCCAAGCTTAGTTCGCTAA
>NZ_JACJEM010000005.1:0-106365 GCF_014164085.1 Pseudoalteromonas sp. SG45-5
TATATACACACTATTACTTACTCCTCCTTAAATAATCACTCTGGAAATAGCTAATCAATTGATGAAGTGCCTCAAGTTACAGTTCAACTTAATTTAAGTATTTTTATGGCAAGTTTATACTCAATTATTACAGCATGAGTTACATAATAAGTTTGGTCATTATTAAGTGAGTAATTCCATTTTTATTAATTAAGCGTTCTATTTTTAAGTAATAAAATCGTATCAATAACAACGTAAACTTCGTATTTATTCATTCTATATTAGGAATTTTTAACGTAGTTACCCTGGTAATCCCCTGTGAAATTAAAAGCTATTTCTCCCTTTTTCTTGTAAAAGTTGTGAGCAATTTAATGTACGCTTAAACGTTTTGTTGTGTTTTTTTCTTGGATAAATCAAATTTTTTAATTCTTTGTTCCCTATTGTAAATCTCAATGTCCTTAATCCTATCTCTAAATGATGGACGTTCAGGCAAGTTATACAATTTCTGATACTCTTTATTCAAAAGAGTTGATTTCTCATCATTTGTATATATTCCTGATTCACCATTAAACTTTTCACACACAATTTTTCTCAAATCATCAAATATTGAAACTTCATACTCTTGTAAAAATTTCCTTTCATTAACGAAATAGTAATCAGTCTCAATTAAGTTCTTTTTCTCCTCGCTCCATTCAGACAACACTGATGGTGGTAAATAAAATTCAGAATCAAGCATTAAAATAGATTCCAGTAAATTTAAAGTTTTAAATTCATCTCTCATATAATAGAGGAATTGTTCTTTTGCATTTTTATGACAAAAAATTGTTAAACTTGAGTGATCAGAATGTGGGATTAATATAAATATACAATAATGATTTTCGCCATCCAAAGTTAAATGTACACAGTTTTGAAGTGAAAAGTTAAAGTATTGGGGTAATTTTTTATGAATAAAAGAAACTCTTAAATCGACATTATCGGAATACGCTTCACTCACCATCGTGTGACCAGGTGGAACTTCAATTTTTTGATCAAAATCAGGAAAATCAATCAATAGATCTTCAGAAAGTAATATCAAGTTATCTATTGAAAGCTCTGAACTCAACTCAAACTCAGTATTGGAATTAAATTCATAGTTTAATATGTCTATCTCTGATTTTTTCACAACGTCATTTTGAAATTTCTTCGTACATACAGATCGATAAAGCTGTAGAAAAAGTTCTCTATATGAAAGTATTCCATTATTATCTAAATTAGCGAAAATAGAATTATCACATTTGCTACAAAAAACTTTATACGCGCTAGCTTTATTTATTCCAATTTTTTTAAATCCTACATTTTTTTCGCTAACAATAGCATTAGACATGTAACTTTTATTTACACCCAAGTTAAAAATTGGACTTATTACATGCTGATCTTCACTTATTTTTTTCAATGTAGATTTTGATATCGAGTGAGATAGAATCGCTTGTTCGTTACAGCCATTAGTTAAACATATATGATTGTATTTTTTGGATAGTAATCTTTTATACCTATTAGCTAACATCGTTAATTTATTACGGGTATTATCCATCTTTTTACCTTTTAAAGTTTAATAGAGCATTACATCCAGTCAAGAGGCAAAGATATTAAGGATAAAATGTGCTCCATATTTGCTCACTGATACTTCGCCCGATTATAATGTAAGCCTATGAATTAAAAATGTAAAATCTATTTAAAACTAATACAACTACTCAACTATCGGTTCTAGCTTACTATTTAAACCTTTAGCTTCAGCTTTATAACCAACAAAATCGGTCTTTTCTGTTGGTGTTGGTAGTGGTGAATTATGCGTATGCGTTGATAAAGTCTGGTTCATTTGCTCGACCAGGCTTATTAAATCAAGCAGTACTTGCGCTACGTTTACTGAGCTGTCACCCAACCACACTGTTTTACCTTCTATCTTTGCCAGTTTGGTGGCTTTGGCGTGTAAGGTTTTGAGTGTGGTTAGGTTCATGTTTTCGGTGGCTTCAACATCTACCTGTTTTTTACTGCCTAGCAATAACCCTTCAAGTGCAACGATTAAGGCTTTTTCACCGACTACTGTTTTTAGGGCGCCCATGACTTCGGTTATTTGGTTGCCGTCTATTTTTGCAATGTCGTGCGTGGCTATGCTGCAGGTGCGTTGATGGTAAATTTCTTCGCGGTTGCGCGTTTTTATTTTACTACTATCGCTTGATTGGGTTATGTCGCCGTCGGTTTTTATATGCCAGTTGCCGTCGCGGCCTTGTAGTTTGCTGCGGCTGTTTTGTTGAAGTGTTACGTCGGTACGTTTGTGTTCTGGCACTAAGCTTTGCCAAGGTAATAAGCTGGTGATCACGGGGTGGCTGTTTAGGCCATCGATGTACTGTATTAAACACTGCATGCCTGGCATTGGCTCGTTTAGTAATCCGTGATCGGGCGCTTGGCCTGTGCCGAGTGTTACTTGCTGAAATATAGGCACAGCTAATGGCTCGCCTGTGAGCGGGTTTAATAGTTGTACGTCAGCGGCTTTTAGTGGCCTAAAGGCACTGCTAATTGTTGTGGTCGCGGGTATATCGTAAATGCGTTCAATACGCGCGAGTTGTGGTAAGTGTTTGCGTTGGCCTAGCTCTGGAAAGTAGCGCAACACTAAGCGCTTTATAGCGTTTTTGACCATCTGATCACCTGTTTGTTTTCACTAAGTGTTACTTCGGTTATGAAGCGGTTATTTAATTTTATACCTGGTCTTAGTTTGGGGGTTGCTACTATCGAGCCTGTATTTGCGCCGGTTACTTTTATTGGGTGTTCTTCAAAGTCGGTTATCTCGCTTTGCGGCCAACGTGAGTCGTGCCAACTGCCAACGTATACTTTACCGTCGGGGCGTTGCTGAAATATAAAACCAGGAATACTAAATACATGCTCGCACTGGCGCAGTGCTTCAATGCCAGTGCCTTGGTGATAAAACGCGGGCACGGGTGTATGTGTGTAGCTAGCGTCGGGGTAAATAAATTCAATACCGATGGTGCTAAGTGCATCGCACACGTTAGCTAATGTGGCGTGGCGTATTGCAAAATTATGAGGGAACGATAATGCGCCAATCAATTCACGACAGGTTAAAAACCAGCGGCCATTGCTTTGGTGCTTTGCTTCAATTACACCTAAAAAATACGGTTGCATGTTGTCAATGGCGTAGCCTATGTGTAACTCAACTAAACCTTGTGGCTCTTGCTCTACAACTACAACAAAACTTGCACGGCCTGTACTGTACAAGTCGAGTTGAATATTATCGCTCACTAAATTAATGACCGATTCGCCACCAATAGTGAGGGTTTTAATTAGCCGGCTGCTGCTCATGGCCCTTCGCTTTTATCAAATGCGTTTTGTACTGTGGCATGACCGTCTACCGCTTGGGTTTGGCTATTCTCTTTTGCTTTGCCATCAATTTGCTGCTGATTACGCTCTGCAGTAGAAAGTACTTCTAGTAATTTAAATGTTACTTGCCAGGCTTTAACGTCTTCTAGTTCAGTGGTATTTATTCCCCCATAGAATTTGGCTTTACGTATTTTATATGCCTCGGTCACGTCGCTGTTAATGGTAAATATTAAACGCGCGCCGTTTTCATCCACATGCTTTGCATTGCTCACAAGCTCGGCCAATTCGCTGGCATTAACAAACGGTATTTTGGTGGTGATTGAAACAACGCCTGGCTTAATGCCCTTATCGTTTGATAATGTAAATGAGCCCAAGCCGCTTAAGTCGTCGCTGGGTAATTTTATGCCACAATTTATACGCGTTTCGTAGCCTGGTACTTGCCAGCCATTAAGTGTGATCATGCGAATAGCTCTTTAATCGTTTTTATATTTTCGCTACTGCCTACAAATACACAGTAAGCCCAATGCTTGTCGTTATTACCCAGTGTCTCTATTTGCTGTGCAAGACCCCTAGCACTTTGTGCATTACTGTTCGTTACTGTTAAGTTGTCACAGGTTAAAAATAGCGAGTTAGTTAAACGCTGATCCCGCTTTGCTTTTAATTGCGCCGTAAGTGCCAAGGCTGTATCAATATCTGTAATTAGGTTTGCACCTTCGTCATTAACTAACGCTAAACTTTTATCGCTAAAAGCATTAGCAAGTGCCGGCAGTGCACAGCAATTACTTATTTGTTGCCACTCTATTGATTGCTCGATAGTGGGTAAGCGCATTTTGTCTGTATCGAGTGTTGATAAACTCAATGCATGATCGGCCGCATGGGTAAATACTGCTAAGGGGCAATGTTGGTTAAACTCGGCTAATTTATTGGCAAGTTGTGCGGGGGAGCTTGCACTGCAACTGAGTATTACTGCATTAAATGCACTTGGCCGTTGTTGGCGTGTCGCGTCGTTTATAGCTGTTGCTAGTAATGTGCTACCCGCTGCGGCTGTTATTAAACTGGGTGTTTGGTAGCTATTAAGTGCAATAATATTTACTTGCGTACACGCCGCGTTAAGTGCTTCCCTACTTTGGGTATTAAATGAATGTGATATTTGCATGCTATAGCGCTCACCCTATTATCAGTACTTTGTACTGAGCGTAAGCCCATACAAAAAACCACTATGCACTTCACCAAATTGGGTTTTTAATGGCTCTAATAGCCGCGCTTTACCTGCGCTTATAAAATTAAGTTTAATGCTAAACATAAGCGTCAAACTCTACGTTATCGAACACTAAACGAAATGGTGCATCAACGGCTTCAAGCCCTGCGTTTAAACGCTCACTTGTAATTTGATAATTACCCGATTGCGTAAACTTTGAATTGATTGTAATTAAGCCGTCAACAATACTTGCTTTAGCGCGTAAATCGTCTATTACATTGTTGCTAACAACTCGTTCAATAATTATCATCATTTCCATATCTTGTAGCTGAGCGTTAGCAGTAAGCGTAAAACCCTCATTAATCGGTAGCCACCAAATGCCACCTGCGCCAAGCGTTACGTGCTCACCAGTTACGCTTACGTTTGTTAGCTCTTTAATTTCTGGTGGTGCTGCGATGCGTTGAACAGCCCAGCTTCCTTCTTTGAATATACAAATTTCATCGTAATTTGATGTCGGTGGAGCTTTTAGTGTGTAAAACTCTGTTGGTATTGATGCCCCTTTTATATATTTATGAACTCTTAGAAACACACCTTCACTGTCAAATAAATACATGTTCATATTTTATCACCTACTATCTTACTAAAATCAGCAAAGGCATCATCTGCTAAAGATGGTGTAAAAAACTCAAATTCACTTATCTTATTTGCAAAGTTATAAATCAAACCATCGTGTGAAAATATGCCAACGTCTCCGCCAATTAAGCCTGCTTTAGCTATTCCGTTTATAGGTAGACCTGTACCACCTCCGTCATACACCTTAACCCAGTTATCAGCGTCGTCATTAAGACTTACCCTAAAAACCCCGCTTTCTGTACACACGTATAAAAAATTATCACTAGATACTGAAAAATCGTATAGCGTCCCAAAAAGGTGAAGGTTATAACTACTCCAAATCCTACCCCCAGAAAGCAAGCGGGGCAGTAATTTCCAATCCACACCGTTAGTCGTAAAGTAAAAACGGTCTGAATCATGATTAGAATTAGAACTTGTAAAATGCCCTAAGTGATATATTGCTCCTTCTGGTTTCGTTTTAAGGTTATAATGCCCGCCACTAAGATACCCCTCTAATGAAGCGCTTGAATTAAGCGTGTGAAAATCTACTTTAACAACTGTTCCTTCGCTATTTACACCTGACTCAACAAGTAATGTTGATTCGCCAGTAAAGCCAAACCTACTGCTAAGACTCCCACGACTGAACACATTGTCAACAGTAATATCATTCTGCCAAAGTTTACCGCCGTCATATGAGCGCATGTGAAACACATTTGTATTATAACTTTTTGATTGTATAAGCATATTCTGTCCGCTTGGGGACACATCGTAATGCTCGATTTCAGAATAAGAACTAACACCGCCAGAGTAGTGATTTTCCTCTTCCCAAGTAATTCCTCGGTCTTTCGACACGAACGAATACCAACCTTTACAAACAAGCAATATATCAGCGGCATCATTACACTTTATTTCACTACCTAGAGGTGCATTGCTGCTAGCTAATAGGTTATTGAAAGGCACTAACTCAGAAAAGCTATTACCCGAATCGTTTGAAGTAATTAAGCCTATTGTTGAACTTGTAGAAACAAAGATATAAATATTTGAACCAATCACTTTAACTGTCGTATTAGCATTAATATAATCAGACCAATCTATGGCGTTTTTTTCAATTCCTTCGATACCAACTTCTTTATATTTATCATCTATAACACTAGATAAGACGGGATAGTCTTTCGTTAAGTACTTCGACCCATCACAAGGCAATAAGCTATTACCATCTACAGTTTTTGTATTGACTGTGAAAACTATATTACCTATTTCTTCATTTGACTGACGAACTAAGCTATCCATTTAAAACTCCCATACATTTTCAACTGCGTTATACACAAATACACGCTCGTTTTTATCATCTGCCACTATAGTTACTTGGGTATCAATTGCGCCATCGGCCAAGCGCTTAAACTTAGCTGTTGATTCATCAGCATTAGCCTGTTTTATAACTGGCTCGCCGTTACTTGCGCGCACTGAGAACCATTCGTTACCTTTGAGTGGTAATTCATCAACTCCTATAAGCGACGCTAAATATTGGTTGCTATCAATAATGTTATGGCGATTAAACAACGTTATTGTTGGTTGGGTAACAAACTCTAATAGCGCATTAAACTCGGTTTTTTGCAGGTACTGATCATGCGTATGCACATCAAAATCAGCGGCGCTTACAAACTCGCCGTCTTGCACTTGCCACGGCAACGCGCTCAGCGTAATACTTAAATCATCGGCAACGTTTTGGCTGCGCCAAACCACACTTTTTACGCTGTAGTTACCCACAACAATATCGCGTGTTTTAGTTTTGGTTTGTATCGCGGTGGTTACTACCGCAATAAGTACTTGCTCGTTGTTTGCTTTGGTTGCCACTACGCCGTACCAGTTATATTCAAAATCACCAATGTCATAGCCCAGCACCGCGCTTATAACAATGGCGTTACCATCTACTTTTGATACCGCTTTAACCGGCTGGCTATGCACAATATTTGCGGGTATCACAGTGTTAGGATCAATCGGTGCGTTTTCGTCTTGCCCGCTAATGTTGGCAAACACAAAATGTGTGATGTTTTGTACTTCATCCCCTGCAAATACGGCGTTGCGATAATCTAACCCCGCGTTAGTTATTTGTAATTGGCTCACCCTATCACCTCTTTATCAAATTCAATTAGACCACTGGCATGTGTAGTGGTTACTGCTGTTAATGCGGTTAAGTAATAACGGCGACACGTACGACCGTACTGTTTAATTATTTCGCTTATTAACGGCTCTTTACCGCTGAACTGATCTTCTAGCATGGCAATTTCTACCATGTCCCAATCAAAGCCGGGCACGCGTTCGTTAACTTGAATAAAGCCCCAGCCCAGGCGTTTAAATATTTGCTCCATCCCCACGTTTGAACCCGCATCGGTTGCATTTGCGAACGCGTGTTTTACTCGCATACCATAAAGCTCTAAGCTTTCACCTGGCAGGCGGTTAATGCTGCGCTCCCATGCCAGTAAATCTAGAATAGCGGTTTGTGCATTCTCGCTGTGCTGCTGTGCTAACCACCAAAACAAATAGCTTTCTATTTCTTGCCAATAGCTTTGGGCAACGCTTGCAAGCGCTGTTGCATTTTTCTCTGTAAGCCAAATAGGTAGTTCGGGCGCTAAGTTATTACTCATTGTTTAGCACCATACTGCTAATAGCCGGCAACCACAGTTCGCAGTTAATATCGTCGTTTTCAAAACGAATTGTTTTAAGTTCGCTAAATTGTGTGTGTAACTCGGTGGCTAATTGGCTAAAGCTAAACAGCTCGTTAGGCGCGCATTTAGTTACGCTTTTATAAGCTGCATTTTGTCTAAATGCGGCACGTATAAATTGCTCAATATCGGCACTGCGATTTTGGGTATTTGGGTGCTGTTGGTAGTTAGCCGCTATATCAAATGGCTGTTTATTAATAGCAAATACTTGTAAGTCGTCGCCGCTGCCATGATTTCCCGCCGCAATATAATTATTAATTTGGTTGAGTAACGCTGGGCTAATGTCACCTACATTTAAAAATACATAGGCGTTGGCACTGCCCGGTCCCCGTGGTGCGTTTTTTTCAAATACAATGTTGTCGACTGATATGCCCGTAAAGGCCGAAATAATAGAGCGATATACAGCATCAACGTGATAACTCCCTAATGACGAAAACGCATCACGTATACGCAAACGGTAGTTATCGTCGGTTTCAATATCTTGCCCTGCAGTGGTCAGCCAATCGGTATTATTTGTAGCGGTTAGGTTTTCAATATCTGAAATAACACGCACATAATAGCCGGCGGCTAAATTGTAGCTTTGTCCTGTTTGCTCTGCTTGTACAGGCACATTGTGCGTTGCTTCATCCATTGCAAAAACTTGGTCGTATAAGGTGAACACCCGATACACTTGGCCGTTTATTGGTAAGCTCTCAACGACTGTACCTGAAGGTATAACAAGCTCAGTATCAATATCCGTTCGAGTAAATTCAACAACCCCTTGCGCCTTAACTGCAGGTAGCTTTGGTGTTTTACGTGACTCGCCGTGTTGCTTGAGCCATTCACCGCCTGCAAGCATCACAAACGAGTTAGGCATTACGTGAGTAATTAAGCTATTGATAAGCTGCTCTGCCGGTTCAACCATGATTGATTTTTGCAAACGAAAAAACGGGCTAAACGTACTCGTATTACTTACCGTAAATTCGCCCTGGTCTACATGCTTTTGCCAAAGCGCTCGCAGTTCATCATTGGTTACAGGGATGCCAGCATTGGTTAGTTCTTGCTTAAAAATATGGGTGTAGTCCATTAAATTGCCCCTTCAATGGTGTGGGCCGTTACGCTTATTTCACCCGTTAGCTGCTTAGTTACTTTTATGGTACCGGGTATTAATCGTTCGTCTTGTTCAACGATCAGTTCTATTTCGGTAAGTACTTTTGCAACAATGTTTTTATTGCGCAGACCAATAAGTTCAGTGAGTTTTCGGCTTTCGATAATGCGGTGCTTTACGTCTTGTGCAATCACGTCACTATTGGTTAACTGGCTTGGCACTGCAAAGCCATCAAGCGCTATGTCGTTATCTATGATGTTTAAATCAATATTTATCGTTGCCATTAGCCTGCTAACTCCATCAGTTGTTCAATACTGTTTATTGGGTCGTCTGACTTAACGGTTAAGTTGTCGATATACACGCGCTTGCTATGATCGCGATTACTATTTTGTGTATTACTGTTGTTGGTTAAGCTTTGTAAGTAAGCTGACTTTTGTACTTTTGGTTTATAGCTGCTTTGTTGTTGCTGTTCGGTGCTTAGCTGCTCTACTTTGTAGGCACTGGTATTCGCTAAGTTGGTAATTGCCTGATCTGTTTTAGCCGCAGGTAATGCATTTGATTGCCCTGTACTCGTATTAATACTGGTGAGTTGCGTTTGTGTGCGACTAAATACAGGCGAGTTTGCAGCGTTAGTAAAATCATTAGTTGAACTGATTGGCTCTTGTGCGGCTTTGTTGATAACGCTTTGGCCATAGTCGCGGCTAAATGCCTGATCTGCATTTTGCATCACTAAATTTTTAGGCTGCGCACGATTAATATTTTCGTGAGTTGTAAGCGCTTCTGTTTTTATTTTTGCTTCGGTGTCGTCAATTAAACCCAGCTTTTCAAGCACCCATTTAACGCTATCAATCACGCTATTAAACGCGGCTTTTACGCCTGCAAAGATTTGCATGAGCGCGTTACCCCATGCGGTGTTTTGAAACGCAGCGACTAAATCATCCCAAAAATAAATAAGTGCCCCTACTGCAGCAACTAATGCCATAACACCTAATACAATCCAGGTGATTGGGTTAGCCAATAATGCGGTATTAAATAACCACGTGGCGGCTTGGCCTGCGAGCATAACGCCTTTAAAGGCACCAAAGGCAATTGCAGCTGCACCAACGGTGGCAATCAATGACAAAAAGCCCAACACACGTAATGCGATGAGTGCGCCTTGCCATAATTTAGTTATAACTGTTAAACCCATCGTGAGCGCACCACTTGTTACCAGCGCCATTTTGTATAGGCCCATCGTAAACATGACCACGCCATAAATAGAGATAAGCGCCACAATGCCCACTACAAGTGTTGCAATAACACTGGATAAAATAGGAAAGCGCTCAGTTAACGACACAATGCCCGCAAAGCCTGCAGCCAGTAATTCAACGAACGGTTCAACAACGGGTAATAATCGACTGCCCATTGCTGTTGCCGCCGCATTAAACGAGCCACCTAATCTATCCCACGGGCTTGCAATAATTTTTGCCATTTCGATTGCTTTGGAACTGTCTTGTACGTTTTCAAACTTTGTAATATCTGCATTAAGACCTTGTACCTTTTCACTAAGAACGTTTACCGCTTTAGCACCTTGTGCCCCAAATATTTCAGTAAGTACACCGAGTTTATCAACAGAGCCTAACGACGATATTTTGCTGTTAATTTTATCTAACACAGCGTCAACGGCGAGCATGTCGCCGTTATCGGTGGTCAATTTAAGCCCTAATACTTTTTCAGCTTTGCCAATACCTTGGATAAACTTCTCAGCTTGAGTACCCGCAACAGAGCCCGATTTAGCAACCAATTGTAACTGCCCGACCATTGCAAATTGCTGCGCTGAACTTAATCCCACACTAGTCGCTGTATTGCTCAGATTTGAAAACGCGGCTTGCATTTCTGCACCAGTGGTTTTGTATAGTTGTACTGCGGTAGCCGTTTGCCCTGCTATTTGGTTTACCCAATTAGACTTACCCATTTTATTGGCGGTTTTTTCAAAGATGCCATACATGGTGCCCATATAGCTGGTGATAGTGCCGGCATCGGCTTTGGTTGCTACAGCAAGTATATTTGAGGACTTGGTAAACTCAGATAACTCAAACCCACTGAGCCCCGCAATGGCTGATTGAATATCGTAAGCACTGCGCACAAACTCGGCCGAGTTACCGCCAAATTCAAAACCAAATTTATAAGATGTTTTAGTAAGCTGTTGTAGTGCGTCGTCGGCAACGCCAAGCGATTGAACTTCTCCCAACGCAGCAACATGATCAATAGCGGGCGCTAATGATTTTGCCAGGGCATAACCACCGCCAACAGCCGTTGCTGCACCGCGCATCATTTGGTCTTGCGCAGCGGCTGTTTGCTGACTTAGCTGATTAATTTTAGCCATGACTTTATTAACTGGCCCAGTGACTTTGTCAATGATACCGATTGAATAAGTAAGTTTGTCTAATTTACTGAGTGTCGCCATTCATTACTCGCTGAGTGCTTGGCATATGCCATTGTTTACCGCTATTGCTAAGTTTTCTTGCTGTTGGGTTTCAAGGTAAAGCGCTTGGGCTAAGCTCTCGTCGGTTACTGGCAGGTTGCTAAAATATTTAACGTGGTACGCCAGTAACTGATCCAGCCGGCTTTTGCTTATTTGCTTGGCTCGGCTTTCGATTTCTTTACCGTAAAATTAAACTCAGGCTGATATTCTTCAACAATCGCAGCGGCTAAAAACAAAGCTGCGCCTGGTTGTTGCACCAGCTCTTTTAACTTTTTAGCATCTGCTTCAACAACGGTATTCAAAGCAAAGTTAGTGGCTGGCTGCACTTTGTTGTTAGGCTGATTCGAATTAATGTATTTGTTGTAGTCGGCGCCATTTACGTTAAATGTGATTTCGCCTACCGGTGTTTCAATGGTGATATTTTTCTCAAACGCCATGATCAATTACTCTCTTTAATGTCGGCTTGCTCTAGCAAGGTGTATGTAAAATAAGGGCCATACTTGGCAGCGGATTGCTCACACAAAGCAATAAACTCATCAAAGTCATTCGGGCTTGCAAACACTTGGCAACCGGCAGACCATTTATCAACTTGGGTTGATATGGTTTGACTGTTTGCACGGTGGCAATTAATACCAAAATAACCTTGCTGTAGTTGAGCCTCTGGTGTGACGTCAGTGTCTAACTCGGTGTCTTTGTTGTTGTCACGCAGTACGACAACGGGTTTATGTTGAACAAGGGCGCGGTACTTGCCCTGGTGATAACCCAGCGTCCATAAACTTTTATGCTGCCCTGCAATAAGTACTGCCGTGCCATCTATGTTCATTGGGTGTTTACGCCAATAATGGCCTGCATCTGTGGTGGCTTTAAACTGCTTTAATTGCCACTCGCCCTTTTGCTGATACAACACACAAATAACATCGTTAAACGTGTTAGCACGGGTATTTGCATGACGAATACCTATAATATTTAGGTTAAGTTCCCCTTCAAATACGGTATGTCCACAAGCTTGCAGGGTACTTAGTAATACGGTTGCAGTGAGCTTACTAATGGCTTTAGTCATTACAAATCTCTCACTTCATCGTCAGTTAGATACGGTACACCGTTGATTTTTACAAAATCAGGGCTGGTGATTGGGCACTTAATTGATGTGATATCTTCTTCCCCGCCTTCGGCTTTAATGTTGAGTAAATCCTCTAGTTGAGGTAGACAACCAAACGCTTCGATGTTCTTTTTGCCAGCGGTTACTTCGGCATTAAACGCCACATCGAATGGCTCAATGCCTTTCCAGCTACCTGCTTTTTCAGCTTGCGCCTGCACTATTAACCAATTTTCATGGTCGAGTTTTAGCGTGACTTCACCCGATACAGGGCCATCAACAAAGCCTTTAGGAATGCCACGTACCATTTTTGCTACACGGCCATCAGTGATTTTTACCGCTGCTTCAATTACATGCACCATTGAATCACCAATGAATATGTCGAAGTCTTTACCGCCTAATACTTTTTGCATTCTCGCTCCTACTCTTCGTTATCTAACATGATGCCCACGATAATGGTGCTAGGTGAGTCAATGGGTTTAACTTTAAGCATGACTTGAATGGTCTTTTTGTTAAGCCACGTAATGCTGATGCTGTCGTCTTTTGGTGGATCAATTAAACCAGGGAACTTGTCGGGACCAATATTAATAGAGCGTGCCATTTCGCGCAGGGGTTTACCCATCACACGCTTACCAAATTCAGTACCACTCGTGCTGTTATTAAGACGGCGGTTTTTAACGTGCTGAATACCAATAATGCGCACGGCGCGTGCTGCCATATCAACAATGCGACCAAATTCTATTTGCTGAAAGTCGCCGCCTTCAGCATCCAGCATGTTTACATCGCCAAAATACGTTCCATCAAAATCAGCATAAAACTGAGTGCAACTAAAACGCAGTGCATCCAGCGCGGCTGTAGTTGAATTGGTAAGCGGATTGCCGGCGGCATCATTGGGTAATGGCATGAGTGACATTGCACCGGTAAGTACACGCATTGGGCTGTCTGCAATCGTCACTGAGCGTTTACATAAACGCCCTGTTACCGCGCCAAGTTCGTCACCGAATAAAAGCGGGATAACAGCCACACGATCGCCTACTACGCCATCGGTTAACGGTTGCAATGAAGTCACTAAATCAGGCCAGTTTTGCTCAGCTGTTAAACCTGGGGCAGCTATTAAAATGCGAACACGACGCGCAAGGCTTGATAGAATTTCAAGCGCTTTTGCTTGATAACTTTCAATCTCGGCTTTGCCTGTAACCGGCGTACAAATAACAATAATTTCAGGGCTTACGTCTTGGTCCATAGCTTTATCAATCAAGGCCATTACGTTGTCGCCTGCGCTATGCGGGATTGCATAACCACTTACTAAATCGTCGCCGTTGCGTTGCCATGCTTTCACTTGCGTTTTTAATGGCGAGTCGGCAGCGCCAAACTCAACATCAAAATCGCTTTGTGCATTAATAGATAAAATTTTGCCATTGTTCTCGCTCGCTTGACCGATAAACAACACGCTGCGTTCTACCTGTTTTGTAGCGCCGCTGCCTGTTTGTATGGCGGCAACGGTTACTTTACCTTGTGCCATGATCGTTCCTTTTGCTTTGCGCTACGCCACGTGCATAGCCTTGTTTAAAATAAAACTTTGCTGCTGTTTTTGCTCGCTAACGGTTTGCCCTAAAAATGAGCGGGCTGGCAAGTCAATTTGCCACGCGCTCTTGCTTGAGCTGCCCTTTAAATCGCGCAGTAAAAACCCTGCTTGGTTAATGCTTAAATGCTCAGTTATCCATTTAATGCTGGGGCGTTTACTGCCCTTGCCTTTGCCGCGCGGAATTGTGTAACCCTCGGCTATTAATGCCCGGGCTAAATTGCGCGTAGCGGGCCCTTCTTTATTTTGTGCGGCTTTATTTTTTGGTTTGCCAGCATCGAGACTTACACCTTCTTGATGAGCTCGGGCTATTTTTCCGCTATTGCCACCACTAAAATAAACACCTGCGCTATCTGCGCCGTAGCGCACTTTCATATTGCGTTTTAGCTTGGTAAGCATTTTCTTTTTCTTACCGTTTGCGCGGCCTTGCCATGTTTTGCCTGTTAAATCTGTTTGCCTGGTAATGCGCTCTTTACTACTTTTATTTGCCCCGCGTATGGCACCACGTAAAATGTTGCGGCGCTTATTTGGAGTAAGCAGTAAAAACTTTAATTGTGCTTTGCTTTGGCCTTCATCAAATTTGACGTTAAGCACGGCTTACTTGGCCTTGCAGTATAAATTCCTCGGCTATCCACAAACTTTGCTCGCCAAAGTCGTAACGCTGACCGTTTAATTCAAAGGGGCCGTTATCTGTTTGAATAAGTTCTATGTCTTCGCACAACTGGTTAATAGTCAGCTCTACTTCATTGCTGTTGTCGTCGTTAACATCGGCGCTAAATTCAATGTCGGTGCTGTCATATCTACCGCCATTGTTTTGCAGCCAAAACCCAGCAAAGGCACAGATAAGCGCGGCAGGTGCTGAGCATGGATTAATGCTGATCACACCTGAGTAATAAAACCGCGCAGCTAATAGCCCGTTACCATTAATGGTTTTGCTGCTTGGCTCTATGCGCCCGCCTTCTATCCAGCTATCAAATTGGGTATTGAGCGCTAGCTTATGGCCTTGGTATTCAACGCTTACTAAATGCTGTTTAAGCTGCTCAATTTTGCTTTGGCTCATAACAGTTCTACCGACAAGTTAGGGCTTAGGGTTTGCAATAAACGCAGTGCGTTGATGCTTTCGTTTACCCAATAGTCGTGGTTATCAATCGCTGATTGGCTTTGTGCTGTGGCGTTTTCACGGTGTGTGCTGCTAAGTTTTGATACGAGTAATTTAGCTTTTGCTTTGCTATAAACCGCGGTGTTGTAAAACAAGACGTGTTGCGCGTTTAATGCCGTACCATTAGTAAGCACTGCACTTGCTAGTTCCTGATTAATTTCGGCCTGTGCGTAAAGCAGCTTTTCAACAAGCAGCTCACTTTTGCTGGCGTACTCTTGGGCAATTGCGTAGTGCTCAATAAAATACGCGGTGCTTAATGCTGGGTAATAACCATTGCCTTCAATGGTTACATCAACGTCTTTTAAATCTGCTTTTGGCATACCACTTAAGTTCATATTGCACCTGTAAAAACACACGTTAAATTAGGTGCGGGCGCCACTTAGTCACGGGGCGTCAAATAACGAATACTGACGACGTGCTAAGTTGCCCGCTGGCGTTGGAGCTGTTATTCGCTAACGATCCCTTTTAACTGTTTCGTTAGCTTATCGACTAAACCTTTAACCCCTGCTTTGTCGTTAATCGCTTGAGCGTGCTCTGCAAATAACAGTGCATTACCATAGTTGTGCTGGGCTGCATCAACCTTGGCAGCAATGGCGAACAATTTACCGCCCACGACTTCAAGGCCGTTCCAATCTTGATTTTTTACGGTATTGATCAGGCCGCGCAGTACGTAGCTAATATCAAACAAGCCTTGTTGCTTTGATTCTGTTAAGTAGTAATTAGCATCATCGTAGAGTTGGTCGATAACGAACGCAGGCCAATGCTTGGTATTAAATACTGTGGGTAGCGGTTGCTTTTGCTCAATCATAAATGGCAATAATTCAAGCACTGCATCCCAGCGTTTTAAGTCAACTAGCCAAATAAACACCCATGCTAAAACTGTGTTTGGGTGGCATTGACCGCTTAACCGGTATTCATTTATGTAAGCTAAATAATCTTGGCGCTCTAATGCTTCTGATTTATATGTTGCTTTGTCTGCTATGTCGGTAAATGTTTTTAGTTGAGCTAAGTCAGATTCAATGGCGGCTGCATAAAGCTGGTACTCGGTTTGCTTATTAACGTTGCTTGGCGCATGGGTGTTTGTGGCTGTTGCCACCACCGTTGGCGCATTAGGTTTAGTGCTTGTTGGTACGCTGCTTGCTGCTTTTGCTAATGATTTTTTGACTAAGCTCATTTAAAAACACTCTTTAATTTGGTTAAAAAAAGCCGCCCCGAAACTAGGGAAAAAGGCGGCTAACTGCTGCTAAATAATCAGGCTGTTATGCCCACGCGTCGCCAGTGGCATTGGGTAACTTGATACTGGTAGACTCGAAGTACATGACTTTTTCAAGGTCTTCTACGTAGTAGCAATCGTTGCGTGATAGGTAGTCCTCAACGCGCTTTTTCTTGGCGTTGTTTTCTACACTGGTACGCGTTGAGCCCGTTTGCACGTAGTGACTTAAATTGTCAAAACTGGTGACTAAAATACCGCGAGCGGGGAAAAACGGGATTTTGTAAGTCATCAAACCGCCGTAGGTATCAATCACCTGTTGCAATTCAATCTTGGTTTTTTCACTTGGGGTATGTGCTTGCTTGGCGTACAGCTTATTTTTATCTTGCGCTAAAAGCTCGTCGCCAATAATAGCCACCATGTTTGCACGTTTGTGCTCTGGAATACCTTGCAATGCATCGTGTACCGCTTGGTCTAGGTTTTCGTAATCGCCGCCTTTACCAATGCGAATTTCGTTTTCGGTAGCGCCTTCACTAATGGCACGCTCTGGTGCATCGCGGCGAATTAACTCAAGCCAACCAATGTTTACATCGTTCATCATTGGGTAGGCTGTAATATCGGTTGTATCGGCTACATGTGTTCCATTCCAACCAATTTTAATAATGTCGAGTGCAATAGCCTGGCGTACGTGGTTCCGATAGCGATTATGAAAATCAGGGAACTTAGACCACTGATCCATTTTTACCCATGTGATATGAATGTCGCATTCAACGGGATAACAACGGTATTCACGCTTAGCGAGCTTTGATACATCGCGGGTTTGTCGCTCTTTTGTGTCGTCAGTTTCTACACCGGCGCGCCCTGTTATGCCACCGTCTACACTCATGATCACCGATTGACCAACGAGGTCATCAACCGGTACGGTGTTGATCATCTGTAAAAATTCGGCTGACTCGTAGACCGCATCATATAAATGCTGCTCTACTGTAGGCTCAACGTTGAATTGCTCGCTCATTGAGGTAACGCCGTAATTAACGGCCATGCCAGCCATAATGGCGACAAATAATTCTCTAGTTCTGGTTTTCATATTCTTTCCTGCGTTTAGCTAAATTGAGTTAGGTGGAGTGCAATTAGTACAAATTATTGTACTTACCCTCTTCGCCTTCGTGCTCTTCGTCGGCGTCAGTGGTATCACCCGCAGGTGCTTTTAACGCTTTGGTAAACTTGTCGTTAAGTTCACCTAATGCTGTTTTTGTTTTTAGTAGCTCTTCTTTAACTTGAGCTAATTCAGTGTTTTCATCATCAACTGGCGGGGTTTCTTCGCCTTCCACTTTTGTGGTTGAGAATGAATCAAGCTTTGTGGCAAGCCCATCTAGCTTTTGGCCAAACTCACTAAGCGGTGTGCCGAGGGCATCTTTTAATGCGGTGGCTAATTCTTCTGGTTTCATATCGGATTCTTCCTTTGCGAATAGTCGTTTAAAAAAGGGTTTTTTAGGGGCGGCGTCGATAGGCTCACATGATCCTAAATCAACTTTTAATAAAGAGACGTCCGTGTCATCTGGCTTGCTCTTACTACTGAAATGGATACGGTCGGTATAACAACTGGCTGGGTAGTCGGTCACGGCTAAACCGGTTAGGTAGGTTTTACCAGTGCCCATAAAATCGCGGCTAATTTCGATACTAAAATAAACGGCTTGGTCTGCTTTATTTAGCTCAACAAACCCTTGATTGGGCGCAAGCACTGCGTATAAGCACACAACGCCCTCTTCGTTTTCATAGGCTGCAACGCTTTCTACATCGCCCAACATGCCGGGAATATCTACGTTATGAAGATTTTTAGCGGCCCAGCCCGACCAGTTAAATTCGTGATCAACATTAATACGTGCACCGTATTTACGTGGGTTGTAGGTTTCTACAATGTCGGCTACGTCTTGCTCTGATATTTCGCGGCCGTCAACGGTCATACCTACAGCGGCAATCGATAACGGTTTAGTACGTAGTTGACCTGGCATAAACAACCCTTTTTAAATATGTGCAAATTAAGCGTATTGCTTTAAAGTGATTGCAGTTTGCACCCTCTTTTTATTCCTTTCCAACGGTTTAACTTTTTGAAATTCCTATATTTAACTTTTAGGAATGGCTAGGTTTTTGACTGACAGATTAAGCGCTTTATTACGAATACACTGCCGCTATGAACTAATTAACGCGGTGCATTAGATGGCGAACTACGGACCAGAAATACGCAAAAAAGCACAAGATTTGTATGTGGTTGAGGGTTACACGGTTGACGAAATAGCCGAGCTTGACGATATGCCCAGTGCGCGTAGTGTTCGCCGCTGGGCTGAGGCTGGCAAATGGGAAGATATGTGCCCAAGCTATAATGCCGAAATGGCCTTTAGCAAACGCATTAATGTACTGGCCGATAAAGACGATAAAAACGATGCTGACTATAAAGAGCTCGACTTTTGCACACGCCAACTGTGCGCGCTTAATAAAAGTAAATTAGCCCCAGCCCCAAAACAGCGCGCAAGTAATTACAGTGGTGGCAACAGTCATAGCAACAACGATAAAAAATCAAAGAAGAACAAGAAAAACGATTGCTCTGGCATTACCCTTGAAATGCTCAACACGCTTAAAGACACACTACTTTACCCGCACCAAAAACATTGGTTTGATAACCAAGACCACCGCGCCCGCTTTATATTAAAACCGCGCCAAATTGGCGCTACATTTTATTTTGCCTTTGAAGCGTTTTACGATGCGGTTGTAAATGGCCGTAATAAAATATTTATATCCGCGAGCCGCGACCAAGCCGAGGTATTTAAAGCCAATATTGTGGCGTTGGTGCGTGAGCATTTTAATATTGAATTAAGTGGCTCGCCAATGGTGCTTAATTTAGCCGGCGGTAAAACGGTTAAACTAATATTTAAAAGTACCAATGCCCGTACTGCACAATCTGAATCCGGTGATTTATATATAGATGAAGTGTTTTGGATACCTAAATATAAGTCGTTGCGCGGTTTGGCGCAGGCTATGGCAACGCATAAACATTTACGTATTACCTATTTTAGTACGCCATCGGTTACCAGCCACGAAGCCTACGACCATTGGAACGGTAAATGGTACCGAAAAACAAAAGCGTGTAACGATCCTGAATTTGCCATAGATGTAAGCCACAAAAACTTAAAAAACGGCCAACTGTGTGACGACGGTATTTGGCGTCAAATGCTCACGGTTTACGATGTAGTAACCAGTGGTTTTGACCGTATAGATATTGGCGTACTTGAAAACGAATACAGCGTAGATGAGTTTAATAACTTGTTTATGTGTAAGTTTATTGATGATGCACACAGTGCGTTTAATCTTAAACAGCTTATGAACTGCGTGGGCGACTCAACCAAATGGGCTGACTTTGATTTAGACTATGAGCGCCCATTTGGCCTGCGCCCTGTTGTAATTGGTTTTGACCCTGCCCGCTTTGGCGATAAAGCAAGTGTTGCCATTTTAAGTGCGCCCATGCAGCCAGGCGAAAAGTTTTTACTGCTTGAAGCGCTTGATTTAAGCGGCAACGACTTTGAAGCAATGGCAAACGAGATAAAACACCTCACCGAAAAATACAACGTTGTGCATATTGGCGTAGACACCACCGGCATTGGCTATGGTGTGTGGGAGCTTATTACTAAGTTTTACCCTAATGCCGAGCCAATTCATTACAACCCCATTATTAAAAACCGCATGGTAATTAAAGCCATTAACGTTATTCAAAACCGCCGCTTTGAGTTTGACCAGGACGCGGTAAACATTGCCAGCTCGTTTATTAATATTCGCCGTAAAGTGGTGGGCGACCAAATTACTTATGCCACAAACCGAACCGCTACAACAGGCCATGCCGATATTGCGTGGGCAATTATGCACGCCATGTTATTTGAACCACTCGACGGTAATGCCCATAGCCGTCAAACATCTGTAGGAATTGCAGCTTAATGAGTAAACCACGATTACAAGTAAGTAACGGCCAAGCGCCAAACTACAACCAACGCACAGCGGTAACCGATACGTTTAGCTTTGGCGATCCGGAGCCTTGTTTAGACAACCGTCTAACCGATTACGTTGGGGTGTTTAGTGACAGTAACGGCATTTACGCACCGCCCATTAATTTGCAAGGCTTGGTTAAACTGCTGCGAGTAAATGCCCAACACGGGCCCATTCTCTACTTTAAACGCAACATGATTTTAAAGTGGTATAAGCCTAACCCGCTATTAAGCCATCAAGCGCTTAGCAAGTTTGCATTTGATTTACTGTGGAGCGGCAACGCCTATTTGCAGATTATTAAAAATTCATTTGGACAGGTTATTAAGCTGCGCCATTTGCCTGCGTTGACTATGCGCTATACCGATAAACGCGGTGTGTATGCACAATTAAGTAACCACAGTCATGAACCTATTTACTTTAATGCGGGCGAAATAGTTCACGTAAAAGAATACGACCCCGGGCAAGGTATTTATGGCATACCGCAATATTACGGCGGTATTCAATCAGCTTTACTCAATGAAGATGCCACGTTATTTCGCCGCCGCTATTACAAGAACGGAGCGCACATGGGTTTTATATTCTCAATGGCCGACCCTAATTTAAGCGCTGATGATGAAACCGCCCTTAAAAATGCCATACGCGACAGCAAAGGCGTGGGCAACTTTAGAAGTTTGTTTTTTAATTTTCGCAGTAATAAAGCCGATGCTGAAAAAGCGATAAACATTACACCGGTGGGCGACATATCAACAAAAGACGAATTTGAGCGCATTAAAAAGATTACCCTTAACGACATGCTTAGCATGCACCGTGCGCAAGAAGCACTGAGCGGCCAATCATCTGGCGACAGCCCAGGCTTTGGTGATTTAGACAAAATCACCCGCGCTTATTACAACAACGAAGTTGTGCCCCTGCAGCAAGACGTATTAGGCATTAATAACTACTTACCTGCCGCGCAGCATATTGAATTTAAAGAGCCTGAGTATTCAGACTTAAACCCAACTACCAAGGAAGCCGCATGAGCTGGATAGATGTTATCGAATTTATTAAACAATGGGGGCGATTACTTATGTTGAGTTTTTTAGCAGCCGCAATTCAAATGTATTTGAGCAAACGGCAGTTTACGTTTTTTCATTACTTTATGAGTGTGCTGATTGCGATATTTGCAGCCTACCTATCAGCCATGTTTTGTGAATGGCGCGGGTTTGATGAAAACCTAAAAACAGGCGTGATTGGGGTAACCGCCTACGCGGCCCCGCATTTACTCGAAGGGTTCGACAAACTAATTAAAGCCTTTAGCAAAGACCCAAAAGCATTTATTAAATTGATCAGGGGGATAAAATAATGGGATGGTTAAAAACACTGGTTTCATTCATCACAGACCCAATAGCCGATTTAACCGGCGGCTATGTTGAGCGTAAACGCATTGCGGCTGAAATGGCCGCTGATGTCGCACGCGCTGAAAACAATTTTAAGATTGCTCAGTTCAATGCAAAAGCAAAGCGCTGTATGCAAGCCGAGCAAAACGACGCTGATTATGACTTGCTGGTTTTAAAAAACCGCGATAAAACCATTATGGATGAAATCATTATTTTATTCTTTTTGGGGTTGTTTGTGTGTCATTTTGTACCCGCCATGCAACCGTATATGCAAAAAGGCTGGCAAGCAATGGGCTATAAAGGCGCGCCCTGGTACTTTGAGTTTGTGATTGTGGGTATTGCGGTTTCAACCCTTGGGTTAATGCGATTGTTTAGAGCGTTTTGGGGTGGTCGTAGCAACAATAAGCAAAACGCTAGTTAAAAGCTAGCGTTTTAGCTATTACTGCAAATTACGCAGATTAAAATGCTTTGATAAATAATAAGCAGCTAAATATTACTAATGAATGATTTACCATTATCCGTTAACCCACCTCTAACTACTATATTGCAAATCAACCCCCCAGGGTATCTACACTCTTTTTGAGTTATTGTACTTACAATGTAGCCTTCTTTTTCAGCAAACTTTAATAAACCCACTATCTCTTGAAAGGGTTTAAGATCTTCCAAAGAGTCTGACTCTGGTTTATAAGACATAACGCCTTGAGATATTTTAATTAATAGTTCTTGTATATTCATGAAAATTCCTATTGAAAATAGTAAAACTGTTAAATTTCTAAAATAAAAAACAGCTCTATTTTTTAGATGACTTATAAATTTTATCCAATAACGTCAACGCTCGTGTTATTTCCTTTTATTAGCCTCCGTGAAAAGCCAGCCAATCCCCATCCAAATGGGCAAACTGAGATGGCTCAAATAATGAAGGAGCCGGTGTCACGCTACTGGTTTGCCCTTGATAATAAATGGCAATTAATACAAATAACCCAGCAACAGAGTTTAATACATTCTCTAATGATGCTTGATCAAAACAATTTGACCGGTCGTGTTTTACCTTATTATTTGCCAGCCACCATGACGGTGAAGTACCAGGCAGCTCCCAATCAGACCAAGGAGTAAATGATAGTCCGTACCTAGGTATTTTAATTGTATGAGTATTAAATTCCGGGTAAGCAGCCATGATTATTCTTTGGTAATCCTTTATATTCTTAGCCCCGCTCTCTGGTTGAATATTATCAGCTAGTTTTTTTGCTATTACATCAACTTCAGCAGAGGCAACCATCAGAACTCTCGCTAGCTGAATCGAAAAACACTTGAAATTTGATTCATGAAACTCAATCCAACGTGTAAGATCTGCAATATCTTCTTCTATGGCTAAGAAATAATTCCAGTGTATTGGTGTTCTATCTGTTCTGATATTCATTTATTACCTAACAAAACTATTTGAAGTCCACTATTGTATTTTGAAAAGTACAAAGTCCGCTATTTTTTAGCTGCTAACTTAATATCACTATAGTCCGTTGTAGTATAAAAAGTCTTTCCTTTTGCTGCAAAAGAAATAGTCACAATGTCCCCTTCTTTAAAACCGACCCTCTTTTGATGGGATACGTTAACGCGAAAACCATCATCTATACATTCAAAACTAATATGCGACTTCCCATTTTTAAGGATAGCTTTACAGTGAATCGTTTTACGTTCTCTATCTGTAAATCGCTCTTGAGTTTTGTATCTATCTATTTTAGCTGCTTCTAGCTCCACTTCTTTACCACCTCGAGCTAATAATTGAAAATCATACTTAGTGCTTTTATCACAACTTCTACCAGGGTGGGAATTTAGTTTAGGCTTGTAAAAAGCAATTGCTGCGGCCTCCACTTTATCTGCTTTTTCCTGATTGCTAGCAGTTGCAATAATATAGTGATGCCAATTTTTATTATGTCGTAACGCTTGTTTAAATTTTTGCATACTCTCTGGGTGAGTTAATGATTTGGCTAATTGCATATGCTCATTCCAACGATTAACCATACATTTAGCCTGTCCGATATATACATCACCATTTAAATTCTGATGAGCATAAATTATGTGTTTCGCGGTTCGAACATGAGATTCTTTTAAGTTTTTGGTGATTATAACTTTCATGAGTATGGCTCTAAGATTTGTGCGGGTATAATTTTATTATATTGTCAGAGTAGATTAACAATTTGCGCTATATCAAGCTATATAATTTATGTGGGAGTTATTCACCAGCTATTTGATCTTTTGTTGTCACTTTATTGTCAAACATTGTCACTTTTTGACAATGCGATCTTTTTAAAATTACTTACAGATCCTTTTACTGGGCTGGCTGGCGATTAATAGCATGTCACTGGGGTTGTCAATTTGACGCGTTTTTTGCACGAAAGCGGAAGGCGAGGAGGAGTGAATTTTTTGGCCTTTGAGTTCTCAGCTAGTAGCTCGATGCTTATTTGTCAGGGTAATTAATACTGTATATAATCACAGTTAATTTTTATGGCTTTATATTGGTGCGGTTATGCGGGTAATGTGTCCGAGTTGTGGAAGTAAAGCGACTATTTCATCAAGAGAAAATCAATCAACCCATGTAGCTGATCTCTATATTTCATGTAGTAACGTTAAAAACTGTGGAGCAACGTTTGTAAGTACCTTAGCATTTAAGCATTACCTAAACCCACCACGCCAAACAACGGTAGAACTTGCCGCATCATTACTTAAAAACTTACCGCGTGAACAGCAATTAGAGTTGATTGGCTTATAAACACCCTATTCAAATATAGTATGTTAATTTTTAGCCGTTTCTAATGTTGGCGGTAAACCGTTAATAGTGAGGAAGCCCGACATTCTAAGTATTCTGATAATGACTTAAGATCTTTGCGACTAGTATAGCAAGCATAACTTGACCAAAAATTGCCTCTAACCCAACGATAAGCTTTATAGAGTCTGTCAAAGGTAACATATCTCCGTAACCTAAAGTGGTCCAGGTTACCAGGCTGAAATAAATTGCATCAATTGGTGTTTCAAGGCCAGCTATAGCTGTCTTGTTTATAAAGTAATGATATGCAAATGCGAGCGTGCATAAAGTGTAGTAAGTAAATGTACTTGTTAGCCCTATTAGTTTGGTTGTATACAAAAAATTAGAACAACTTTGCACTTCAGACATCACTGAAGTATATGCTTCCTGTTTTTTCTCATTTATTTTTTGGCTTTGGTCTCGAAGTTTATTGTATTCAAGTACTAATGGATAGTTTTCTGATTTGAAACGCTCTAACTCTCGATGTAAATTAGATGTATTACCAAGAGGGAAAATACACATTGGAAAAATCAACATAGCTAACAACGTAAAAGCTCCCACGGTTGAGTAGAAGTAATTAAAATGTATTCCCAGAAATATAAAGAAAAATGGTATACAAGTAGTGATGAAGCTAAAAAACATTGAAAACATATGAAATTTTGGCTCCCCGTTTGAGCCAGTCCAATTCTTATAATTAGGTATTAGCTTTTTTTTCAAATCTTGCTGACGTTTAATTTGATTATCAAGACAATCTATAATCCTCGCTAAAGCTTTAGGTCTTACTAGTTGTATTTGAGGTTTTTTGCAATCACAGCATTCAACACCTTTCTTTCCAAACATAGAGGGTGGTTTATCACATTTTACACAAACGATAAAACTCATAAATTAACATCCCAAAACAATAGCTTGTGTAGTTTACCTTTATTGTTATTAGAGTCAAAATAAGTGTTCCTATCACACTTTATGTAACACCTATAAAATCTGGCCTAAAGTCATTTTTGTTTCGATAAATCAACACGTGTGATTAAACGCATTTTTTAGGTAAATTCTGATATTTGAATACTGCCGTCAATATAGGGGATTTTCACCCGTCGATTTGCTAATTCCGTTTCAACCGTTTCATAGCGAGAACCCATACAGATATTATACAGCCAGCCACTTCCACGGTTTGCTGATACCCCAAACTCTCTCTGATCTGAAGCGCGGTATAAAATTTCCCTGTTTCTAGCATTTTCTCTTCTGCTTTTTGGTTATTCATAATATCTCCTACGCCATTAAATCCAGTGACCACAAATCGTTATCGCTGATTGCTGATTGCTGATGCACTGCCGTTGTTTACTAAAATTGCTAAGTCCCAATCGCCAATTTTGATAAGGCCGTTTTTAGGCTCGCCATAATGTAACTCACCGAGTTCATTGCGTGTTGCATTAAGTGTTTCGCGCCCGTCTAGCTGTGCGTATTGGTAAGCTAGGTCTACTAATTGGCGGGCTTGCTGCCAGTGACTCTCTGTTACATGCCAGCTTGCCGATTTTTGGGCGAGTGTTTTTGCTCGGTATTCAATAGCGAGGTGCTTGTTGTGTTTTATTTGTGCGGTTTCGTCTAAAACATGAAGTTGGCCGTTTTTAATTTGGTAAATTTGGCCGTCTCTGGCGATCCTCTTACCGCTATTTAGATCCTTTTTAACCTCTGTGATCTGTTTTTCATCACACCCCACCATATCGAGTATTAACTCGGCGCTAGAGCCCACGGCTATAGGCGTACAGTTATTACCACTAGACCAAGATAGGTCGGCTGCGCCGACGTTGGAGCTAGCCTTAGCTGCGAGTTTTTCTGCTGTACCCTTGAGTTGTCTGGTCCATTCGATAAGGCGGGTTTTTAAGCTGGTTGCATCCGTTACGTTATGCACGTTGTTAAACAAACGCGTAAGCACGGCTTTGTAATCAACGTTGGTTACAACACCCTTAATACGGCGTACTACTTCGGCGTAGTCATTGCCCATTGGGGTAGCTTCATACATTGATTTAAAATTAGCGGCGCGGCCAATACACATACCGCCCTGTAGTTTTACGTAGTCTTTCCAGTTAGCGTTATCTGCGGCGTAACGAATAGGCTCTATAATTTCGTCTTTCACAACGGTACGCATACGGCGAAGCTCTCGCCAAACCGTAACGCTTGGCGACCCCTGAAATTGAAACTGGCGAATATTCCATGTGCTAGCCCAGGCTAAAACAGGGTTAGCTTGCTCTTGCAGGTTTTCGCCTGTGTCAGCGTCAACATGATCGCTAAGCATATAGCCATCAATGTTTTTACTGATGTATTTAGCAATGTAGGCCGCTGCACTGCCCTTGCTTTTATCTAGCTTTACAGCGTCAAAGCGTGGGCTAAATGTGCGGTAAAATTTGGTAGGTGCTTTGTGATTTTTCGCCTTAAACTTTTTAGGTTCTCTTTTTTCAGCTTTGGCTTTTTCGGCTTCTTCTTTATTGCGTTGTATCGCTACTTCGTTAGCCTTCTTTTTTGCAAAGCCCCAATCACTGCGCTTTTGTTTATACAGTTTAAATAAGTGGGTTTTCTCGGTGTGCGCACGGTACTTAACACACGCCTCAACCGTTTTTATGTGCGTGCCGTGGGTGTTTATATCTACAAATTTGTTAAACACTTTTGCTCGAGTAAGTTCAGGGCCGTAACGATCGTAAAGCTCGGCTTTGTCTTCTTGAATAAAGTACCAACGCAAAATAGCGTTGATTTCTTGAAGCTTATTTTTTGGCATGAATAACATCATGTGCCAATGCGGGCAACCGTCAGCATGTGGCTCTACTACACGTACACCAAAGTATTTAAGGTCGCGGCGGTTTAATTTGGAGCGTGCACGTGCCCACGTAGTAGTTAAATAATTTTGGGCATCTTTAGGTGTTGAACCGTCCCACGTACTTGCATTGGCATGAAAACGCGCAGGGCAAGTAATAGTATAAAACATAGCAACATAGCCCATTTCGTCGGCTAGCTCTTCGGTTTCACGGATGCGTAACATTAATTCGTTGCGGCGGTTAGCAGGGTTTGCCATGCCGCTTTTTACGGCTTCAATTAGGTCAATTACATCGCCGTCACTGCTTTGCAGTTCCATCATTTCTAAAAACTGGCGGCCACTTGCTTGGGCAAAGCTAAATTCGCGTTGTGCTTGTTTTGATGAATACGGGCTAATACCTCGGCGTTTAGGCTTTTTGCTTTTTTTGTCGTAGTATAAATCACGCCCTACTTGGCCTGTGGCAATTTCTAGTAATTCTAAAAACTGCTTACGTAGGGTTTTTAACTGGCGGGCCCACCACTTATCGCACTGCATTTTAAGCAACGCAATTTCAAAGCATTCTTGCGGTAGGTCGTCTTCACGCATGCTATAAAATGGTACGTTCACACCAAACGACTTTGCATGATCGCTTACGGCTTCATACGTCAAACGTACTAATTTTTCATAGCTTAAACGTTGGTGTTCTTCGCTTACGTCAAGGGTAATTTGCACACACTCCATAGCGAGTGTGCCTGCGTGTTTTTTGGTTTTTTCAATACTGCTTAAAATATGCCATGGCAATGGCATATTTTGAGTAATACTAAACAGCACACCAAAGCGCGGTTTTAAACGGGCAATGGTGCGGCGCAGCCATGTATTAGCGCGGTATTGGCTACCCGCCTTGTTCTGGTTGTAGCGGTCAATATACTTACGGGCCATTCGGCTTTGCAAAGGCACTGGTACGCTCTGTAAACCACGCGCTAAAAAGTTACGGTCATCAATATCGTTTATAGACGAAATTAAACCCTTAGCTATACCAGATAGTCTAAGGGTTTCAAGGTCGAGCGGGATTGGGTTAGCCACGGCGTTACAGCTCTATTTCCATTGGTTCGCCACCAGTTTGTACGGCATTTAATGCAATGCTCATTAGGCTGTATGCTCGTTCAAAATTAACGTCATCGTCAGCAATCATTTTTACGATTGGTAGTAAATCAGTCAACGTGTCTTCGCACTGCATAAGCATGTGCACCGTGCTGCGCTTGTTTAAAAGTCGAATAGTAAAATTGGCTTGCTCAATAGCGTGTAAAACTATATTGAGTATTAACTGTTTTTTAGATAGATCTTGGTCTTTGATAGTGGTCATTTTTAATATTCCTTAGGGGTTAAATTACAAACAGGTTTGGTGTGAGGTTTTCTTTTGCAGTTTTGCAAAATACAAAGTGGGCGTATTCTATTGAGTCGGTTTTACTTGGCTTTTCAGGATCAAAGCCTGGGCGTTTGTGGTGAACAAACACAGAATGTAACGGCATGGTTTGCCACATTTCAAAACGCTTTTGTGTGCCTAGCCAATTCACACGTTGCAGCATGATTATTAAACCGTGTGGTTTAACATACGTAAGCGCGTTATTTAAAAATTCTTCAGAAATACTAAACGGTGGATTAGTGATCACGGTGTCGTATTGCTCTTTGCCTTTAACACTTAAAAAGTCGTGCCCTTTTTTACTGGCGCGGCTATCGGTGCGAATATCCCAACTTTCAACATTAAAATAACCATGTATGTTTAATACCGCTGGGTAACTCATTGCGTATTTATCACACCCACCGGCGCTTGGGTCGAGTATGTCGTTACCTAAATCAAGGGGCGTTTTAGCGTGTGGGCTTGCTGGGTTTACTGCGTCTAAAAACTCACTAATTAACCAATGAGGTGTAACGTAGTAATCGTCTTTGTTGCTAACCGTACCGCGATTTCGTGAACTCATGTTCAATCCTTAGTGTGGTTGTGAATCAGTTTTTGACTGTTCAACTAAATGCGGAACAACATCAAACTTAGGCGGGGTTCTTTCGAAGTTTTCGCGGCCAAGAACGTTAGCGTCAGTAAAAGCAGCAACAATATCTTGTAATGCTAAAATTGCTTTATGCACTGCATTGCGTTCTTGAATGCTGAATTTATAAAAACTCATTTCTACATGACGCTGTTTAAGCCCCGCAGCAAAGCACACTAACTTTCGTTGTTGCTCAGTTAAAACGGCATTAAACACATAACCTGGTGTGCGCGTTCTATCGCTCATTAATGCTTTTATTTCAGCTAAGCCTTTTGGTATGTGACGCCCTTCTACTGCTTTTAATGGCGCTGGTTGTGCGTTATTGGTTTGTTTAACTAATGCATTTGTCATGGTTTGCTCCTAGTTATTTACGCTTTTTTGATGCTGTGTTCTAAACGCTATTAGCTCGTTTATGCGGTAATAGTTGCTTTTGCCAAACTGCACCGGCTTAGGAAAGTTCTCTAACTTATTAAGCTTCCAAAACTTAGCGTGGGCACAACCCATCACTTCCATCGCCTCACGGGTGTTTACTAAGCGGTCTTTTTGCTCTTCAAGCTCCGTGCGCAACTGAATGTTTTCTTGCAGTAATGCAAACAACACTGCTTTTGCGTCTGGGTGAATATCTAATAAAATAATTTGTTGTTCAGTGCTCATGCTGCACACTCCTGTACCTGTTTATTTAAAATCCCTCTTTGTTCTGGTAAGTTGTAAGTGCGAAAAACCACCAACCAAAACAAAGAGGAAAAACCTATGCCAAACCCAATCTTGAGCGACTGCATAAAAGCGCTTTCAAGCAGTCTTACGCCTGCAAATGGGCTCACCCATCCAGTTGACGACTCAAAAGCAAAATGCTTATTTAAAGCGCTCCACAAAAAAGGCATTGCCTTAAGTGAAGATGAAGTACTTTTGCTCGCTATCGAAAACAACTGGCCTGAAAAACACGCCAAAAAGCTAGCCGACATAGCGCAACGCATTAACGATGGCCGCAGTGTTAATATTGTTCGCTCAACAAGCTGGGGTGAAACCACCGCTGATAAAATCATTCAATCTCACCGGGGTTAAAATCTTCAAACCATTTATCTACCAGTGTAAAAAGCTGGTTTTTAAACTTATCAACTCCACCATGCGCAGCGGCAAAGTAATCGTGGCTTAACGCACTTTTATAATCTAAAGCTGCCATTGCCACTTTTTCTGACATAGTAAAACGCTCATCATCCATTAACGCTTCTGTCCGCTCGCTAATATCCATTACATCAATTGGGTCTACTTCAATTTCTGTACTCATGCTGCATCTTCCTTGTTGCTTTTTTGATGATCGGCCAGTAAATCGTTTACCGATACTTCACCGTTTGTTAGTTCTGAAATACGTGGAATGTATTTCGCTGGGGCTTGACCGTGGCGACTGAGCCAATGAAATACAACTGACTGCTTAGTACCTAGAATGTTAGCGAGCTTGGTTTGCCCACCAATTATTTTTACCGCCTTTTGTATGGCTGACATTTTTTATCTCCGATAGCTTCTAACCACTTTTTTCTATAATACGATCTCTTTTATTGGTTTGTAAACCACTTTTGGTTGTATTTATGAAATTAAAACCAATAATAGCGATTTGACTAAAACCACTTAAAGTTGTGATAATCTATTCCAACCACACTTAAAGTGTTAAAAATAAACCTTTTGGAGATAATATGGATATTGCAAATCGTGTTAAAAAGCTAAGGAAAGCATTAGATTTAACTCAGCATCAATTAGCCGAGTTGGTAGGTGTTGCACAAAACTCTATACAAAAACTAGAAAAGGGTGACACCAAAAACCCACGTAACATTGAAGCGTTAGCGCGAGCGCTTCAATGCACCCCTGAATTTTTACAGTTTGGTATCAGTGAAAATAAAAATAATAACGTTATGCCAGGGCCAACAATTAAAAATACAGCCCCACTAATCAGCTGGGTGCAAGCCGGTGCTTGGTCAGAAATAAGTGAAATTAAAGCGTATGACGCAGAACGTTTTATGTGCCCTGTTAATTGCAGTGATCTTACGTTTGTATTAAAAGTGCAAGGCATTAGCATGGAGCCAAAGTTTGATGAGGGTGATTTAATTTTTGTAGACCCAGAAGCCGAATGTATCCATGGTTCCTATGTAGTAGCCCGCCTAGACGACGACAACCAAGCCACGTTCAAACAACTAATAATCGAAGGTGGCCACAAATTCTTAAAAGCCGCCAACCCCAACTGGCCTGAACAACTAATCCCAATAAACGGCAATTGCACGTTGGTAGGAAAAGTTATATTTACAGGTAAGTCGCTTTAAAATAAGGAAATAACATGAATATTCAAGAAATGGAATTAAACGATTTTCTATCTAGAAATAACATCACTGAAGAAGAATTCACTAAATGCGCACTAGACTGGAAGCTAATACAATCAATTGGTGCTGATCATCAATCTAAAATCTATAACCTTGAAAATTTAGCTGAATCATACGCAAAAACAATCCAACGCTTTGCTAAAGTTCATTCTGTGCGCTGGAGAATTAAAGACCCTGAGCATTTGATGGAAAAAATAGTACGTAAAACTACACAACGCTCTGGTTCATACAATAAAGACTACCTTAAAATTTCTGTAAATAACTACTTTGAAATGGTGACTGATTTAATTGGTATTCGCGCACTTCATTTATTTAAGCAAGATTCTAAAGATATTCTTAAAGCTTTAGAAAACACATGGGAAAAAGCTGAAGCAATAACCGCTTATATTCGCAAGGGCGATAGTGAAGAAGATGAAAAAGAAAATTCTTGGGTGGTGAAGGAACATAAAGCTGGTTACCGCTCAATACACTTTGTTTTTTCAACGTCACCTTATAAATCAAAAGTATTCACCGAGGTACAAGTACGTACTATTTTTGAGGAAGGCTGGAGTGAGATTGACCATAAAATTAGATATCCTAACTTTTCTGATAATGAGGATATCGCCGCCTTTTTAGATATTTTTAATCGGTTAGCTGGCAGCGCCGATGAGATGGGCTCGTTTGTTAAATCTTTAAGTACAATGATTGAAAGTAAAGAGACTGAATTAAAGACTCTTGAAGTAGAAAATGCTGAGTACCAAGAGAAAGTAAAAAGTTTGCTAGATAAACTAAAACAGAAATCTCAATCAGATGAGGTCAGTGAACTCGTAGAAGATTTAGAATCTGAAATGCGCAGTCACCTTTACCCTGCTCTTGGTAAAGTTGGGATTGAAATGTACTTAAATCAAGATAATCTCTCGTATTCGAACATTTTACTGAAAAGAGCACTTAGAAAGTCTAAACTCAAAAACTTATAATTTTTAATTTTTAGGCTGGCTATATAAGTGAACTAACCCTTTCATTTTGTGATAATGAGTGGGGAAATATATTTCCACTCTTTCATTCTTTGTTGGGTAACAAAAATGTTGAAGCTCTAATAATAGTTTTCCAAGCGTTAAAATATGTTTTTCAATATCTTTAGGAATACCTTTAAATAAGTCTGGTGATAAATGTCCGTACCAATCACTATGAGTTTTATTTGTACTCTTTTCATAAAAACCTAATTCCATAGTTAAAAGAAAATAGTCTGCCAACCAACGTGAAAAGTATTGATTAGGCGTCATATCTTTTTTACTCGAATAAACCTTGCCAAACTCATTGTATTTATCAATACATTTATGGAAGTTTGTAATTGTATTGTCTATAAAAATATCTCCATCATTATCAGCGTGAGTAAGAAAAGAAACCTCTTGCGTACTGTTCCTTGGAAATAACTTCCTATAAAGACTGTGCTTTCCTTTTACCTCGACTTGGAATTCTTCCTCAAAAGCATTAAGTACCTCAGCTAGCTCTGCTTTATGATCTAAATAATTTTTAAAAGAATTTTGCTTTAAAGAAATCTCAATTTGATGATATGTCTGTTTGCTTCGATGAATAACAGCGACAAAACCAGCTACAAAAAAAGTGGCGGATAGGATTTTTATTGGAATTACAAAATACTCTAAAAAATTCGAGAAACATTGAACATCAGCGCAACGTATAAAGTTATTGTTACTAGTAATAACAACTGTAGTTACAATTGCTGTTACGACTCCAAAAATGAAAATCAACCAAAATAACCAGCTCTTTGATAGTGGCTTGTGATTCACCGTATTTTCCTTAAATATTTATATTTCATCAAATTAACTGCTTTTCGGTATAGTGTCAAAATAGCTTCACCGTTTAACCAACAAAGGAGAAGCTATAAAATGAACTATAAACTACAACTAGAAATCTTAAATTTACAAGCAGCGCTATTTTATTTTTATATAAAAATATCTTGTGAAATTTTATCGATACTTAACATAATATAAACAATAGAGAACATTGGGGCTTTATGTCCCAATATTTACTTACCTATTAATGCATACAATACAATTCTAGTTTTTTAATTTCTTAGATAGTTTAGTAACTTGTTTTATGAGAGGTATATTATGTAAATTACTGTTAATAAACATCTACAAAAATAAATTAAAATAAATAGCTATTAGAGCTGGTGAACAAGGTATAAGTAAGCATAAAGACGCTAAAGCTAAAAGTTTGGCTTCTTTTCGATTATTATATGGATCTTTTCTCAAATGATCATATGCTTTTTCTATAGAGTGAAATGGTAAAAATTTGTCGTGTTTTAATGTGGGGTAATCTTTTGAAATTAATGCTTTCTGTATTCTTCTACGCTCCTCTAAGTAAGGCTTTAGTTTTTCCCAGACGTTTATAATTGTTGCGCCCCTATTTTTTACAATTATATTCCAATCATAATATCCAGATAATGCATTACTACATATACTTTCAAGTTCATTTAAAGTCTTTGTTATTCCAGCTATTTCTTCATATTCAGTATAACGTTGGGCCAATTCACTTAAAGCCTCATGTTCGCATAATTGATGCTTTTTCAAATAACTTGTAATAAATAGAAATTCAGCACCTATTTTACCTTTACCATTTTCAATAGCCTCTATAGTATTTTTTTCTATTGCTTTATTGCTATTAATTCGTAACGTATAAAATGCTGAAGTAAAAGCAAGCACCGCAGAAAAAACTACAGCAATTGCTGATGCAAAAGGATAAAACTTTTCATTTAAAATTATTGGCATACCTACATAAAACAAAGATGTAACAGCAACCCCCATTAAAAAGCCTATATTTATGTGTAAAACAGATTTAAGCATCTTTATTCTTCTTCCATCTGAACAATATTTATTTTATAAATAATAGATAAGCAACGAAGTAACAAAAAACCCGCTATTAGCGGGCTTGTTTATTAAATTCTGTTGATTGCTCTATCAGCTCTTCAATGCTACTGGGTATTACCCCTTTTAATAGCATTTTTTTAAAAACTTCATAAACATCTGTTTTACTACCATCTTTACGAAGTGTTGACTGGTCGTTAAACCAAGCAAGAACTATAGCTTTATTTGTACTCGAAAACTTAAAAAACAAACGATATCGATTAGGCATACCCTTTTTGGCTCTTCGCCAATCACGGTTACTTTTACCTAATGTATTGCCCAGTATAAAAGCTGGTGCTTGAGGATCTATAAATATGCGATTTTCTATGCAATCTGTAACACATTCAAATAATTTGTAGATTGCAGATTCGTAAAAGTGTTCTGGGTCTTTTTTGGCTTCGCGTTCGACCTGATCCAATACTTCCGTGTATCTATTCTCAAATACAGTATGCCAATACTTTTCCCAGTACATTTACATCTCTATTAATTCGTTATTTTGACGTGCAACAAGTGCTTTGTGCTTGATTGCTGCGATACGATCAAATACAGAATCAGGAATTTTTTTTACATTTCCTGCTTTAATGTCAGCATCAAGTAAATTTAAGAACTGCTCTGTTGCTTCATTCTCTTTTTTTACTTCGCTTAATTGGATAACTTTATTTTTCATTACAGCTCCATTCTTAGCTATAAATAAAAGCCATTTTAGTTTAATAAAAAGCCTATTAATTACATTGTTGGGAGCCCATTAACTGTACCCACAACCAAATCTCTGGGTGTCATTAATTGTACCCACAACCAAATAGTAGCATATTGGCTCACAAAACAGCAAGAGACACTAGGAGACTACAAGAGACAACGGTGATAACTGTACACATCAAAGGTCAGTTTATGATTCCATTCAATATTTGATGACCTATGTATTTCCCCTGCTAATTTTATTCCACTTTATATAGACTCAAATCAATAGCTGATGTACTGGTCTCGAATGAAAACTCTTCGTTGTATAATGATTTATATTTAATTTCCACCCTGCAATTAGTAACAATTAGATTAATTATCTTTTTAAACCTATCTGTTGGTATATCGCTTATTCCGTCAGAAACTACTGTTAAATCTATCAATTTAAATGTTTCGTCATTTGACATGCCGAAACCACTGCCAAGATTAGTTATTTTAAAATGATCTTTATGTTTAATATATGGGTTTACTTTATTTCTTAGCTCTTCGTCAGTTATTTCTTGACCTGCCCAGTGGTATTTAAAAGACTCAATTTTAGCCACGCCATGACCTTTATTTCTGATTGAGTATGTGAACCATTTATCACCCTCCTCCATAAAATCATAGATTAATGGTTGAACGGATAACTTATTATGCTTACGGCTAATCCAAGCTTGATGCACAGCAACAAAAAACGCTAAGCACGCAATAAATGTGCTCCAATCAAAAACAAATTTAATGATTTCTTTGCTTTCTTCCATTTTAATTTTGCCCTTTTTTGTTCAGTGTTTCTAAGATAGCATCATCAATAAGCTGACAATATAACTCATACCCTTCTGCCTGTTCTTTTATCCAATCATGTTTGTTATATACAGCCATTACTCCTCGCATTGTATGGCCTAACATTTTTTCCGTTACATGTGGTGCTACGCCATTTTCACTGAGCAATGTAGATAAAGAACGACGGGCATCGTGCGGTAGGAACTTGGGTATTTTGTATTTTTCAAATAGGTGATCCCACATTCGACAGCAATAGCGATTAATACTATGGGTGGTCATTGCTTTGTGTGGATTGCTACCTGGTATTAAATATCCATTACGGCCGTATACCATTGCAAGCGTATTTAAAATGCTTTTCATCTTGGTTGATATTGGCCTGCGAATGGCTTTATTTGTTTTTGAGTTTTCGGGTGGTACCGTCCAAATGTTGTTTTCAAAATCGAAATGTTCCCACTTGGCTAAACGAACCTCTGATTGCCTAGCCCCTGTTATATAAATTAGCTGAAGGCATGCTTTAGTTGCGGGTGTAGCTTTTGAGCTTTCAATTTGAATCCATAGTTTTGCAATTTCATCAAAGCGCATTACTCGCTGGCCTACCGATGCTTGTTCGCCAACATCGTTTATATTTAGAGTTAGTACGGGGTTAAATGGTTTTACTTCACCGCGTTTTTCAGCCCATCCTATTATTGATTTTATGCGTACTAATATTGTGCCGGCTGTTTTTGCGCTACCTAATTTTTTTACGTCATCAAAGTAGGTTATCCAATCTTTAATGGTCATTAAATCAATTGGCATGTTTTTATCATTAAGGATTGGCACAATCCATTTGCTAACTTGGTTTGTGTATAACGTTTGGGTTCTTTCTTTTAGGTCAGGTACTTTTTTATCTAACCACTTTGCTGCAACTTCTGCCATTGTGGGCAAGCCCTTGGCATTGTTACGCATGAGCTTAAGCTCTAGGCGTGGGTCTTTGTCTTGGCTTAACCAATTTTGAAACAGCGGTATGTAGTCTTGTGCTTCTTTGATGCTTAGCCCAGGATAACGCCCTAGCGTGATAATTACCTGCTTAGCATCAACACGGCAACGGTATTGCCATGTAATTGTGCCCTTTGCAGATACCCTTACACTTAAACTATCTCTATGCGATAATATGCACGGTATTTGATTTTTACCTAGCAGCTTTCTTAATTTGGTGTCACTGATCGCCATTTAATTTTTTATACACAGTTAGCAAAAAATTTATACACGATACTATACACACAATGCGCGGATTACAATATAGCCAAAGATACAACAACAAATAAAAGCGCAGTTAAAACCCGCATAAACAAAGGGCTAAGATACAGAATGAGCGAACCTACATACTACGAAAACCAAGCAACAATCTATTGGTACGACTTTGAGACTTGGGGGGCGACCCCCCAAAAAGATAAACCCAGCCAGTTTGCGGGTCTTCGTACCGATCTTGATTTAAATATTATTGGCGAGCCGCTTATTGAATATTGTAAGCCGCAAGCGGATTACTTGCCTCACCCTGAGGCGTGTTTAATTACGGGTATTACGCCACAAGTGGCGATGAAAAAAGGCTTGGTTGAGGCTGAGTTTATAGCAAAAATTCATGCCGAATTTAGCGTGCCAAACACCTGTGTTGCCGGTTATAACAGTATTCGGTTTGATGACGAAGTAAGTCGCTATAGCTTTTACCGTAATTTTTACGACCCGTACGAGCGCGAATACAAAAATAACAATAGCCGCTGGGATATTATTGATTTGGTCCGTGCTTGTTACGCACTGCGCCCTGAAGGCATTGAATGGCCGTTAAAAGAAGATGGCAGCCCAAGCTTTAAGCTAGAGCATTTAACCGTAGCCAATGGTATTGAACACGCCGCAGCGCACGATGCACTAAGCGATGTAACCGCCACTATTGCACTGGCTAAGCTAATAAAAGAAAAACAGCCAAAGCTGTATAACTTCTTTTTTGGGCTGCGTAATAAAAAAGCTCTTGCTGAATTGGTTGATGTATTTAACATGACGCCGCTGGTGCATACCACGTCGCGCATACCAGCAACACAAGGCTGTACAAGCTGGGTTGCACCAATGAGTTTTCATCCGGTTAATAAAAACGCGGTTATTTGTTTTGATTTAACCCAAAACCCGCAAGTACTCATTGATTTAAACGTAGAAGAGTTACGCAAACGTTTATACACCAAACGTGTAGATTTAGCCGAGGGTGATTTACCTGTTGGTTTAAAGCTGGTGCATTTAAACAAGTGCCCTATTTTAGCCCCCGCTAAAACATTATTGCCTGAAAACGCCGCGCGCCTTGGGATTGATCGCGAGCAGTGCTTAGCTAACTTAGCTATTTTAAAAGCCAATACCGACCTTCGCGATAAAGTAACCGAAGTGTTTAACGAGCAAGGCGATTACAGCGCAACCACTAACGTTGACTACTTACTTTACGATGGGTTTACAAGCCATGCCGATAAAGCTAAGTTTGCGATTATTCGTGATGCAAAACCAGATGAATTAGCCGGGTTGAAGTTAGACTTTGAAGATAAAAAGTTTAATACGTTATTGTTTAGATACCGCGCCCGTAACTGGCCTGAAACGCTAAACCAGCAAGAGCTTGACCAATGGCGCCAATATTGCCAAAACAAGTTAATGCACGGCGAAGATCAACCATCGATTAACGCGCAAGATTTTATGATCACCCTTGAAAACCTAGCGCATGAACATGACGACAGCGAAAAAAATCTTACAATTTTAAAGGCGCTGTATAACTACGCACAAAGCATGTAATTCGGTGTAGACGTAGAGCTTGCTCACGTGAAAAGCGTAGCTTTTAATATCTTCGCCATTTTAAAAACTCTGTTTTTATACACAAGCAAGCTTGGCGTCTACAAGTAAACTCATATCTACATTTTGAGGTAGACGTTGAGCTTGCTCACGTGAAAAGCGTAGCTTTTAATATCTTTACCATTTTAAAAACTGTGTTTTATACGCAAGCAAGCTTTGCGTCTACAAGTAAAATCACAGCTACACTTTGGCGGTAGACGTTGAGCTTGCTCACGTGAAAAGCGCAGCTTTTAATATCTTTGTCATTTTAAAAACTCCGTTTTTATACGCAAGCAAGCTTTGCGTCTACAAGTAAAACTCACAGCTACATTTTGGCGGTAGACGTCGAGCTTGCTCACGTGAAAAGCGCAGCTTTTAATATCTTTCTCATTTTAAAAACTGTGTTTTTATACGCAAGCAAGCTTCGCGTCTACAAGTAAACTCATATCTACACTTTGGCGGTAGACGTCGAGCTTGCTCACGTGAAAAGCGCCGCTTTTAATATCTTTACCATTTTAAAAACTGTGTTTTTATACGCAAGCAAGCTTTGCGTCTACAAGTAAAAATCACAGCTACACTTTGGCGGTAGACGTCGAGCTTGCTCACGTGAAAAGCGTAGCTTTTAATATCTTTACCATTTTAAAAACTCCGTTTTTATACGCAAGCAAGCTTGGCGTCTACAAGTAAAAATCACAGCTACACTTTGAGTGTAGACGTAGAGCTTGCTCACGTGAAAAGCGTAGCTTTTAATATCTTTTTCATTTTAAAAACTGTGTTTTTATACGCAAGCAAGCTTGGCGTCTACAAGTAAAAATCACAGCTACACTTTGGCGGTAGACGTAGAGCTTGCTCACGTGAAAAGCGCAGCTTTTAATATCTTTATCATTTTAAAAACTGTGTTTTTATACGCAAGCAAGCTTGGCGTCTACAGCGTTACTTTTTATGCAATGCTTCAATACGTGCTAACAAGCTTGAGGTGTCGTATCTGCCGCCGCCGAGTGCTTGTACGTCGGCGTAGTATTGATCGACCGTTGCGGTCATTGGTAAAGTAGCGCCGTTGTTTTTAGCTTCATCGAGTGCTATGCCTAAATCTTTACGCATCCAATCTACGGCAAAACCAAACTCATATTCACCCGCCCACATTGTTTTATAGCGGTTTTCCATTTGCCACGAACCGGCTGCGCCTTTAGATATTGTCTCTATTACTTTTTCGCCGTCAAGCCCTGCTTGTTTGGCAAAATGTAAGCCTTCGGCTAACCCTTGTACTGCGCCCGCAATACAAATTTGATTAACCATTTTGCATAATTGACCCGAGCCAACGCCGCCTAGTAATTGACTAAAACGACTAAACGCCGCCATAACTGACTGCACTTTAGCAAATACGGCTTCACTACCACCCGCCATAACCGTTAATACGCCGTTTTCGGCGCCAGCTTGCCCGCCCGAAACTGGTGCATCTATAAAGTCGATATTTTGTAGTTCAGCTTTTGCAGCAACTTCGCGTGCTACTTCAGCAGAGGTTGTGGTGTGATCAACCAAAACAGTGTGCGGCAACATGCCCGCTAACACGCCGTCGTCGCCATACACTACTGAGCGTAAGTCGTCATCGTTACCAACACACATAAATACGATGTCGGCATTGCTGGCAGCTTCGCGCGGGGTTGGTGCAAAGCTTCCTGAATGTTCTGCAGTCCACGCTTGTGCTTTAGCTTGAGTACGGTTATAAACGCATACGCTGTGCCCTGCTTTTGCTAAATGCCCCGCCATTGGGTAACCCATTACGCCTAAACCTATAAATGCGACTTTCATTGACATAAAAATGACCTATTTAACTGATAACTTAGAAACTAGGCCTCGATTATGTCAACCGGCTGATAAAAAAGCGAATGAAAGTCTTTATAAAATTTCCTTGATTGGAAAGGTAAGCAGGTAACCTATGGACAGTATTTATCAATTCAATGCACCACTTTACAACAGCGAAAATTTTTCTCTTAGCCAGCTACAGGGAAAAACCATCCTTATTGTGAATACAGCAAGTAAATGTAATTTTTCAGTGCAATTAAGTGCGCTTGAAAGGCTGTATCAACAATATAAAAGCAGCGGATTTACCGTATTGGCATTTCCATGCAATCAATTTGGTCAAAATGAGCCCCTTGATAACTTAGCGATTAAAGACTTTTATCAAGCACAATTTGATGTGTCGTTTGAAATATTTGGTAAGGTTATGGTAAACGGACCTGAAACCCATCCGTTGTTTAATTATTTGAAATCGCATACGCGCGGTATTTCACAAAACCGTGCTGTTAAATGGAACTTCACTAAGTTCTTAATTAATTCGCAAGGACAACTTGTAGCACGTTACGCACCCCGCACCAAGCCAGAAACGCTCAAGCAAGTCATCGAAAGCAATTTACATCAAGCAGGGAAATTAAGCGCAGCAAAAAATGAAAAAAAACCATCCGCTTCAATTCCTTTATTCACTTCGCTTAAGGCTTAATACCAACAGAGTTAATTAGGCACGTTTTTGTAAAGTAGTTTAATGTTACTATGATCTTTCTTAAGCGCTGGAGCTATTACCATGAATATTGCTTTTTTTAGTACTCAAAAGTACGAACTGCCTTTTTTTGAACAAAGTACACGCGCTCATAGCGCTATAAAAATAACGTATTTTGAGCAAGCACTGAGCGAGCAAACGGCTATTTTAGCAAAAGGCTTTGATGCCATATGCGTATTTGTTAACGACTGCGTAAACGCCGCTGTTATTGAGCAGTTGGCAAACTTGGGCATAAATACTATTTTGCTGCGCTGTGCTGGCTTTAATAATGTTGATTTACCAGTAGCAAAAGCACATAACTTAAATGTATTGCGCGTGCCAGCATACAGCCCCGAAGCTGTTGCCGAGCATTGTATCGCGCTCATGCTAACACTTAGCCGCAAAACGCATAAAGCGTATAACCGCGTACGCGAAGACAACTTTGATTTAAACGGATTGCTTGGTTTTAACTTGCACAATAAAACAGTGGGTATTGTTGGCTGCGGCAAAATTGGCCTTGCGTTGTGTAACATATTAAATGGCTTTGGTGCCAAAGTACTAGTGTGCGATCCCTGCGCGCAACCTGGCAATTACACCATTACCGATTTAGATTCGCTGCTAACTCAAAGCGACATTATCTCACTGCACTGCCCACTAACGGATCAAACTCACCATTTAATAAATGATGAAGCATTTAATAAAATGAAGCCCGGCGTTATGCTCATTAACACCTCTCGCGGCGCATTACTAAATAGCAAAGCGTGTATTAATGCGCTAAAAACTAAAAAACTAGGTTACTTAGGGCTCGATGTTTACGAGCAAGAATCAGAGCTATTTTTTAAAAATCACAGCGACGAAATAAACCAAGACGATATATTCTCGCGCTTAGTGAGTTTTAAAAATGTTTTAATAACAGGTCATCAGGGCTTTTTTACCCAAGAAGCACTCACCGAAATAGCAAATACAACCCTACTTAACGCGCTTGAAGTAAATGAAGGTAAACCTCTAACTAATGAAGTTTTATAAAGACCTTGGCTATACCTAAATAACAGGCACAAAAAAAGCGAAGTGCGTTTTAAACTCACTTCGCTTTATTAATTTATTTTAGGGCTTAGATAAAATCAACCAAACGCGACGTTTGCAAACACTAAAGTCATTAATATTGGGCAAACAAAACGTATATATTGAGCAAACCAATAATGTACACCAGTTGTTGCTTGATGTAATTTATTGCCACGCTGCCACATCCACCCTACTGTAATAAAGTAAAACAAGCCCATAAGCGGCAATTGGTATTGAGTGAATAGCATAATGACTAAGCCAAATAACCAGTCAAAATTTAATATAATCGCACTTGCACACACAAGCACAACGGCGCTAACTGCCCATGTAGCTTTGCTGCGGCTAACACTGTGATTTTCGACTAAAAATGCTACCGGAATTTCAGTGGTTGAAATAGTTGACGTAACCGATGCTATCGACATTAATACAAAGAATAATAAGCCCACTAATAAGCCAACTTCGCCCATCGCACTGAATAGCTGCGGTAAAATAGCAAAAATAAGTTGTCCTTCGCCAATCAGTTTACCATCGTTAAATACTTCAACACCATTGTGCTGCGCCACGTAAATAGCAGGAATAATAAGTAACCCCGCTAAAAACGCGACACTTGTATCAAGCAAAGCAACACTTGCGGTAAGCTTTGGTAAGTTGGCATCTGGCTGTAAATACGAGCCGTAAATCATCATGCACCCAACACCTAATGAGAGCGAAAAGAACGCTTGTCCCATTGCCGCAATAATTAAGTTGGGGTCGAATATTTGGCTAAAATCAGGAATTAAATACGCAGCAAAGCCTTCGCTTGCGCCATCTAGCGTTGCAATGTAGGCAATTAAACCAACAAGCAGCACAAGTAACAGCGGCATCAAACGGCGCGACCAAGTTTCTATTCCCGATTTAACACCTTTTAAAATAATACTGGCGGTTAAAATAAGCATAAGCGGCGTAAACACAAAATTACGCAGCACTGAGTCACCATGTAAAAACTCGCTTGTGCCTGTAAACCCAAAAAAGGTGGTTATGGGCTCAATAGCGTACGAGAGCATCCACCCTGCTACTATTGAGTAAAAACTGAGCATAACAACCGCACCGGCAAGCCCAATATACCCTGCTGCTGCGCCTACTTTGCGATTAGTGTTTTGCCATGCATCGCCCAACGCTCTTACCGGATTAGCTTGCGCGTTATGCCCTAAATACAGTTCGGTATACAGCGCCGGAAGCGCAAGTAAAAATATGACAATAAAGTAAACCAATAAAAATGCGCCGCCACCATGATTGGCTGCTTGCGTAGGAAAACCCCAAATATTACCTAAACCGACTGCTGCGCCAGCAGCCGCTAAAACAAAACCAAGTCGGCTTTGAAACCCATCACGCACTTGTGCCATACATCTACAAATCTGTTATTATTTTGATTATTGTGAATTAAACCATATTTCATGCCAGCTGAGTAATAAAATTGTACCCAGCCTTTATTAGTGGCACTAACCGCTCACAATATCAGCGACTTCTTTTGCTTTAGGGCTTTTATGACTGAACACTATTTTAAAAATGCCTTGAGTATTACTTCAACTCAATTGGCAAAGTTACCGTTAGCTAATCACAGTATTTTACTCTTTAATGCTAAAACACTTGAGCTTAGTGACTTTAATTTGCCTGATTGCTTAAGCCCGTTTGAGTTAACCATTATATACCGCCGCAAAAGTCCGCAAGCTAAGCAGGAGTATTTAGCTACGCGGTTATTATTAAAACACCTTATTAAAGTAACGCAGCCGCAACATGCGCACGTAGCGCTTAATAAAATGAGTACAGAATTTGACGAGACAAGCTCAAAACTGCAAATACATGTGGAGGGTGATGTTATTAATACCTGTATTTCGCACTCGCATGGTTTAGTTGGGGTCGCGCTAAATTTTGATAAAAGTGAGTTTGGTTTTGATATTGAAAAAGTAAGCTTAAAGCGCCCATTTGAAAAGCTTGCTAAGCATTTTTATCATAATGATGAAATTACACTTATCACTGAGCCTACTAATACCCAAGCCCAAGCAGATACGTTTTTTAGAATTTGGACACTAAAAGAGTCACTTGCTAAAGCCACCAGCCGCCCTATTGCAAAGTTACTTAGCCCCAATGTGTTTGACGAATTACATAGAGCAAAGCTGGGGGCTTGCAGTAATCGCGTTACTGTAGTTGATAGCAGTGACAGCAATGTTTGTTTTGATGTAAGTGTGGTGCATAAAAAAAGCATCGGCTGGCGATGCTTTTTATTAACTGATTTTGTTAATTAATTTTGTTAAGTTTCTTTATTAACTGATGTTACTAGGTAATTTTCCTGAATAACCGTTACTTACGCAGCAAAATCATTTTCTAATAAACGGCTATGAATAGATTGCACTACGTTATCTGACTCAGTTTGCTCTACTAAAAAGCACAAGTTGTGTTTACTCGCACCGTGACAAATTAATCGAATATTAAAGTCTTTTAGTACACTCATTAAGTTCATTTCGTGTTGGCGTAATTGAATCTCAGAGCCAATAAGTGCCACCAATGTTAGGTTATTTTCTACCGACACATGGCAAAACTCTGCAAGCTTATCTAGGCATTCTTGATCAAGCTCTGGGCGCGAGGCGTTTTGCGCGTTATCAAGCGTTATGGCTACGCTGATTTCTGAGGTGGTTACCAAATCTACCGATATATTATATTCGCTTAATAGCGTAAATACGCGGGCTAAAAAGCCGCTTGCTAGGAGCATTTCTGGGCTTTTAAGAGTAAGCAAAATTTGGTTTTTACGTTGTGTTACTGCGCGTATACCTGGTTGTTGCGACTTTTCGCGCTCAATCCATGTACCACCACGTTCTGGCTCGCGGCTCGAACCAACAAATACGTTAATGTGACTACGGCTTGCGGGTAAAATAGTTGCGGGGTGCAATACTTTTGCACCAAAGGTCGCCATTTCAGCGGCTTCGTCAAAGCTTAAGCGTGCAATGGGCGTCGCTTTTGCGCACAAACGCGGATCGGTGCTAAAAATACCCACAACGTCAGTCCAAATATGCACGCTTTTAGCATTAATTGCTTCAGCCAATAGTGCTGCACTGTAGTCTGAACCACCTCGTCCTAGCGTTGTGGTTTGGCCGTACTCGTCACTGCCAATAAAGCCCTGAGTCACAATTACTTGAGCATCTAACAGCGGGATTAAATGTTCTCTAGCGGCTTGCGCTGTGGCTGCAACATTGGGCGTTGCTTTACCAAATTGGCTATCGGTTTTAAGCACCTTGCGCACATCAAAGCGATCGGCGTTTAAACCTTGTGAACGCAGCACCTGAGCAAACAAATACGACGACAAACGCTCACCAAAGCTAAGGAGCTCGTCGTGTTGTTGAGCGGTTGTTAGTGACTCTTGAGCCAATGTTTGAAATGCTTTTAGGGTTTCGTTAAAGCCAACCGCTAAATCGGCATCTAGCGATAACTCATCTAAAATAGTGTGTTGAATAGCAAGCACGCCGTTTATGTGCTCTTGGCGCTCACTTGAGGTAATACTTGATTTACACAGTGCGACTAAATGATTAGTTACGCCGGCACTGGCACTCACGGCAACAATACGTACGCTTTTATCTGCAACAATAATTTCGCTACAGCGACTCATCGCTTCAAAGTTTGCAACACTGGTTCCGCCAAATTTGGCAACGATGTAATCTGATTTTGCGCTTAACTCTGTTTGAGGCACTGTTTGTGGCGCTGATTGGGTAGTCATTTAGTCTCCTTTCGCGATATCCAAATCGCAATAAAACAAGAAGAACTTGGCAAAGGAATGCTTGAAGATAAGTCCACTGCCAGAAGCTCTCCACCTATATTGGTGACAGTTTTGAGGATTCAGCCCCATAAACCGAAAAACAATGACGACGTATCATTATTTTCCTCGGCGAGTACTTCCCTCCTTAATGATCATCGGCTTTCGTCGCCTAACATTAAGTACCTAAGTATCGCACCTCTTCTGAATGCTTTATTAACCAGTGGCTAATAAAACAAAACCCCACTAAGTAGCGGGGCTTTGAAAGTTATCGTTTAGACGTCTAGCTGTCAAGCATTTAATAATTTATGAGTTAAATAAAACTGCCCATGTAATACGAGCCCGCATATCCAACCGTGTAGCAAATTAATAAATGCAGCGATAAACGCAAGTAGCTCATAAAGGTAAGCGCTTTAACTTTACTCATGGCAATAATGCCCGCAGCCGACCCAATGATAAGCATTGAACCACCCACGCCCGTTGCATACGTAAACGACAACCAATGTTGTTGGCTCATTACTATATCGGCTTTTAATAATGCAGCGGTAAGCGGTACGTTATCGACCCCTGCTGATAATATGCCCATTAAGTAGTTTGCGTACTCGGGTGCCATTACCGTGTATAGGTCGGTAAATTTACTCAACATACCAATTTCTTTAAGTGCGCCAACAAGCAGCAGTACACCTACAAAAAACAATAATGTGTCGTATTCTATATCGCGAACAAAGTCAATTATGTCTTTGTTTATGTCTTTTTTGCGCATTAAAAATTGCGCTACTAAAAACATCACTGATAAGCCAAACAAAAAGGTGAGTAAAGGCGGTACACTGTAAATTACGCTCAGCGTTAATGTACTCACTACGGTAGATAAAAATATCACGGCAATGGTTATGTCGGTTTTTTCTATTCGGGTTTTACCCGCACGAGCAAACTCAACACGCCCTTTCATACCTATAGACAGCAACGCGGCTAGTAACATAACACTTGCAAGTGCTGGCGCTATAAGTAGTAATAAATGACCTATGGTTACTTTGCCATCTAAAAATATCATCAGTGTGGTTACGTCACCGGTTATTAGCGATACCCCACCTGAGTTAACCCCAAACACGATAAGCGTGGCGTATTTAATGAGTTTTTTAGGTTCAAGTTTTAACGACATTACAACGGCTAAAGAGATAAGCGTAGCCGTTACATTATCTGAAATCGACGAAAACAAAAACGCAAAGCCACCCACCAAAAACATGAGCTTTCTCTCGCTAATGCTTTTTGGCATAACACGATGAACAATATTTTCTATAAACCCCTTTGAATTTAAATACGCGACAAAGGTCATTGCAGCCATTAAAAATAGCCATAATGAGGCAATTTCTAAAATATTTTCGTTAAGGAGGTGTTGAACTGAATCGGAGCTTTGTCCGTGAAGAGGGTAGATAAAAAGAAGAATCCAGCAAAGCGTACCAAAAAATAATGTAGTTTTAGCTTTGTTGACATGGATTATATCTTCTATAACGATGAGCAAAAATGCAATCGCTATCAGGGTTAGAATAGTCGAGGAAACCATGGTAGATAAACAACCTTTGATATAGTTTTAAAGAACACGCAAAACAGAACCTTTCGCATGTGTCTGTTTTCGGCGCGGATTTTAGCACTGCCGCCGTGCAAAAACTATTATTAAATGGTCTTAAAAACGAATACTATATACAGACAAGGTTAATTAAAAACACGTAATAATGAGTATAAACTCGATACTCAATAATAAAATACTAGGATGTAGTAACGCCTTATGATCCCAGCAAAAAAGCTACTTAATACCTTAACCGAACATTGGGGTGTATTAGAGCTGTTATTTAAACGTTTTAAAATGGCTGACTTTAGCCTAAAAGACGTACAAAACGCGATTAAGCAAAAGCAGCCTACATGGTCAAACGAGCGCATTTACAAAGAAACAAATCGTTTATTAAACCAAGATATTTTAATTCCACTGGCTAAATCCTCACAACTTGAAATAAATCGTGCCATTGCCGATTTTGCCACTTTTTTACTGCAAGAAGAGCACTTAGGCTTAGCGCAAGAAATTAGCGTATTAGTTGACGATCTAGCTCGTTTAGGTAACCGCCTAGATAACGCTGGCGAAATAGAAGACTTTGACGATTTACGCCGCTACAGCCGTATTATGGATGATCGGGTGCGTAAAATAATGAAGCTATACGCACACAACGAAAATGCGATTTTAAACATTGTTGAACAAGCTAAATCTAACAATGCCGTGCAATCGCTGCAAAAGCGTTATAAAGCGGTAACAGAAGCGTTTGACGAATACATAGAGCCAATGCTTGAAATGGTTGATATTCGCGGTGATTTTCATGCGTGTTTTACCCTCATTGAAGAGCAAATAAGTAAGCAAATACTACACATTGAGCGCTCAGGTAAAGCCTACAACGACAAACGTATGCTTGAGCAACTGCGTACTCGTATACTCGAAATGCATTTAATGGGCAGAGAAAGTTTACGTAAAAGTGCCGACATGCTTATGCCACTGCGCGAAGAGCTACGCCGTAATAACTTAATTACTCGCCAAGCATCAAAAGTACTTGGGCTTGTGCGTAAAAATGGCGTAGACAACATGCTAAGCGCAGTACAGCCACACTTTGTGAGCGATGCACAGCGATACTCGCTTGGTCAGCAACGCCATATTGTGGCTTACATGGCAAGCTTGGTTGAATTTGAGCACGAAGAATACCAGTTACCCGATCAACAAGATGTGCCTGCATTTGTAACGCCTAATATTCCTGACTACAACGATGTTAAAACCAGCTTTGCTAAGCGCTTTAATAAAAAACGCAAAAAGCCGCAGCCCTTGCTGCAATTTTTAGACGAAAGCTACCCAGATCTCGATGCCGACGAAATGCTATTTTTGTATCAAAAATTAGTCAGCGACAGCGATATTAAAATAATTCAAAGCGATGAAAAAGCCCGCGTAAACATTGCCGGTCAGTACTTTTCTTTATATCCATTTAATTCAGAGCCTCAGTTAGATACAAAGGCAGATAAGTAACTCTTATGATAGAAACCACTACAACACACATAAACTTAAACGAGCTAACTCATCTACAAGCCATTAATAAAAAATTAGTAGCGGGTTATCACATTTGCGAGCAAGACAACGTAATGTGGCAAGAGCTTGACCAACACATAGAAGACTACACCGCCCTATTTACCGCTTTAGGTCACGATTTAAAACGCGATAGCCGTGGCTTTTATTATTTTGGTAGCGACGAAAGCACACCCAATATGGGCAAAATATCTCGTGCTATCGCACTCACCATTTACATTTTAATTGAGCACTACGCCAATACGGGTAAAGACCCAATGCGCGCATTGTTTGACGACATAAACGATTTAGAGCTTATGCAAACGCTGGTGCAAATTAACAAACATTTGTTTGATCAGCTTGAGATATTTTCAGGATCTGATTTGCGCAAAGATGTTTACCTGCGCATGGTGCGCTTAGGTTTAGCCCGTGAAGTAGAAGGCGGCTTTATGCTACAAGCGCCAATTCACCGCTACATAGATGCACTCATGGAAGTAAACGAAGAAACCTACATTACAGAGGACGAGGAATGAAAAATCTATACGGACTAAGTAAACTCGCCCTACTTAACACCGCAGGCTATGCAAAATGTGTGATCCCGCTTGATAAAAGCAGCTCTATTTGCGCGCCCAATAACACAGGTAAAAGCTCGGTTATTAACGCCCTGCAGTTTCCACTTATTAACGATTTACGCTTAACAGAATGGGACGGACACGATTTAGATGAAACCCGTAAGTTTTATTTTTCATCCGATCAGTCGTACATTTTACTAGAAGCTAACCTGCCCCATGGCTCGGTAGTCATTGGCGTTGCAGGACTTGGTAAAATTGCCGGTTACGCGCATCAGTACTTTTGCTACCAAGGAAAGCTTGATTTAGAGCAGTACACGCAAGGTAAAACCATTATTAAATTTACCAAACTGTTCAACCATTTAAAATCGCTTAACTACAATCCTATTGAGCTTAAAGCACAAGAGCTAAACGCGCTATTGACTGGCGGTGCAACCCCGTTTGACAGCGACATTAACTTAAAAATGATCCCGCTAAATAATGTGCAAGATTCCGCTATTTATAAAGAAATATTTAGACGTATTCTTAACTTACACAAATTAGGCGCAAGCGATGTAAAACGCTTTATGCTACGCGTGTTTGAACGCCATATGTCAAACTCTAAGGTCGACTTTTATGAAGTATGGCGCCGCTCGTTTGATAAAGTAAATCGCTCAAAACGCGAACTAAAAGCCCTTGAATCAATGCAAGAGCCAATAGCCGCGCTTGAATCAATGCTTGAAAACCAAACCGTGCTTAAAGGTAAATTAGCGGCGTACGCGCCTAAAATTGACCAAGCACTGATTGATTTTGATACCTATCAAGAGTCGCAACTTAACGAGCTCGGTATAGCCCTTGAAGATATAGAGCACGAAAAACACGAGTTTGAGCAAAAGCAAAGCCTATATGTACAGCAATCGCGCGATATAGAGCGCAGACAAACTCAAATTGAGCAGTGGTTTTTAGATTACGATGCGCTTAAAAGCGAATTTGAGCTGGTAAATAAAGCCACCCTTAAAACCAGCCTGACTCAGTTAAAGCAAGATTACGAGTCGCTTTCGCACTCTATAACCAGCGCACAAGGGCAAAGCCTACATACGCTTGACTACCGCATTAGCGAAACACAAAAACAAATTAAGAGCTTAAAGCTGCAACTTAAAAACCTTGAGTTTAATTTGTTTACCCGTATGCGCGAAGACCTCTCGTTAAAAGAAGTAGAAGAAATATCGCGGATTTTAAACCCAGATATTCTCTCGTTTGCAACCACCACTAATGGCGATATAACCATTGATGACGAAGATGCGTTTGGTGAATTTTTATCGCTACTTAGCGAAAACGTTAAAGGCGGTGTACTAACTCTGCCAGGTGCGAGCATTAAGCTTAAGAAGCTCTCGCCGGTGCAAATGCAAAGCGGCGAAAACAAAGAGCAATTAACCGCTCAGCTAAATGCACTTGAGCATTCACTTAAAGAGTTTAAGCAACAACGTGATGTTGCTGCAAACGTTGCCGACAAACAAAAAGAAAAAGACGAATTATACGATGAGCTAATGAGCGCAGAGCGCGCGCTAAAACGCTTAGAGCAGTTTGATGTAATGCAGCAGTCGGTTGAAGCGCAAGCCATGCTAAAAGAGCAGTTATTAGCTGAGCGCGAACAAGTTGACGACTACCTACAAGATATTCAAAAAAATAGTGGTTCAATTGCCGATCGTCGCTCGTTAATTAAATCTAAACAAGAGCAAATTAATCGCCAAACTGAGCGTCTGCGCCAAGTTAAAAGCGAGCGAATTGACCATACCCTTGATTTATACAGCGGCAAAGTAACCCCGTACATGATTGATATAACAGTCGACTTTGATAACTTAAGCGACCTTGTTCATCACTTTAATAAAGACTGCCAAGAGCTGCGTAATTTTGACATAAACGTACACAACACCTATTTGCATGTGTACAACGCGGGTATTACTAAATTTGATAACGAAAACGACGAGTTTACTAAATATCAAAAACTGATCAGCGCGTTTCATAATATTGATAATGAACGCGATGCTGTTGAACGCCAAGCGCGTGTTGCACTTACCGAAGTGGCTGCAACCATTAAAGGCTTACGAGAAGATTTAGACCGACTTCGCCGCGAAATGAACAGCTTTAATAAAGGCATAAGCCAGCACCGTATTTCAAACCTGCAAGCGTTTAAGATTAACGTCATACCGCGCAAAATGCTGGTTGATAGTATAGATACCATTATCAGCACGTCGCATCAGTTTGAACAAGGTGACACGCTTGATTTACTGAGCCAAGAACCGTACAGCGAAAGCGCGGTAAACGAAGCGAAAGATCATTTAATTAAACTCGCCTCAGATAAAGCGGGTTTAACGCTTACCGATTTATTTGATATTCGATTTGAAGTAGTTAACCGCGCAGGTGAAACAGAACACTTTGAAAAAATAGATTCGGCGGGTTCAAACGGCACACGAATTACTATTAAGTTATTGTGTGGCATGTTGTTTATTCGTTACTTATTAAGTGACCAAGAACAAAACCTATACCGTATACCAATCTATATAGATGAAGCGGCTGATATCGATCCACAAAATCAAAAAGCGATTATAGAAACCGCACTAAGCTTTGGTTTTGTGCCTATATTTGCCTCAGTTAAACCACAAATAAGTTGTGACTATATTGTGCCTATTCGCTCAGTAAAAGACGGCGCACAAAACTGGGTGGATGAAAAAGATTGGATAGAAGTTGAACATTAAACTTTTACTGATGACTAATTAACAGAGGTTAATTAGTCGTTCAGCCCTAACAATTAGACTAATATTTAGGACGTTTAAATAATACACATTTAAACTATGTGTGTTATTTTAAATTAATGCATTTTATTGGAGCAAACGTAATGAAAAATATACTTATTGTTGCAGCGCTAGCACTTCTTACAGCCTGTACACAAACCCCAGATTGGGATTACGATAAATCAGCTAACTTTAGTAATTTTAAAACATTTGCTTGGGTAGAAAACGCCAGCCTAACTAAAGACACAAATAACTATCAAATTAATGGCCTAATGGAAAAGCGTGTTCGCACTGCCGTTAATGCAGAATTGAGCCAAACACTAGGTATGAGTTTAGTTGATGCAGCGCAAGCTGATGTACTTGTTAACTATCATGCATCGGTAGATAAAGAGCTTGAAATAGATACCTTTAACGTAGGTTACCGCCACAACTGGGGTTACTGGGGCACTGGATTTGAGCGCGATACAACCGCGCGTGAATACGAAGTGGGTACACTGATTATTGATATTGTAGATCGTGAGTCAAACCAGCTAGTATGGCGCGGCGCAAAAGAAGGTCGATTAAAGAAAAATCAATCGCCAGAACAACGTGAAGCATCAATTAATAAAACAGTCAGCGAAATTTTAAGTAACTTCCCGCCGCAAAAGCAGCAATAAGTTAAAATTAGCTATAAGTAAGTTTTAAAAAAGCTCACGTAATGTGAGCTTTTTTGTGGGTGATTGTTTTTGGGGCTTACAGACTTAAGTAATTACGAGCTACGCTCGTCACGTCAGCAAGCTGCACGTCTACAAAAAAACACCGAATTAAACTTTACCTGTAGACACTAAGCTTGCTTGCGCGAGAAGCGACAGCTTCTAATTACTTACTTTTATAGGGCTATATTCAATTCTAAATTACGAGCTACGCTCGTAACGTCAGCAAGCTGCACGTTTACAAAAAAACACCGTGTCAAACTTTACCTGTAGGCGCTAAGCTTGCTTGCGTGAGAAGCGATAGCTTCTAATTACTTATCTTTATGTTCTTACTCCACTCTTAATTACGATTTATACTTATGCAATAGCTCAAGCGGTATATGGCAATAGTCATCAGGATGATTAGTTAAACGGTCTTGATGCTCAGGATCGCTTGGCACGAAGTTAGTTAGCGGCTCTACCCCTACCACAATTTTATCGGCATCACTTCGCTGGCTTATATAATTGCTAGCAACCTCTAAATGATCTTGGCCTTTGCTATAAACGGCAGTGCGATATTTAGGGCCTACGTCATCCCCTTGTTTGTTAATACTATACGGGTCAATAATTTCAAAAAAGAAGCCAATCAGCTCGTTTAAGCTAACCACTTTTGTACTAAATATTACTTTTACACACTCAGCATAACCGTCGTATTCGCCCTGTGTATTATCATTTGTTCCATTAGCCCGCCCTGCTTCAGTACTTATTACACCAGGTAAGTGCTTTAAAAATTCTTGTACACCCCACAGGCAGCCACCAGCAAAGTAAATAGTATTATATTCTTTAGTATCCATTATAAATGTTACCTAATAAGTAATTATACCGATTGCATTAAAATAGTGTTCTATTATAGCGCCAAGAAAATAGCGCAATAACAAGGCGAAAATTATGACATATAGTTGTTCTATATAAATAATTTTTAACGCAGTGAGTGCGCTATTTAATACGATAGAATGACCATGTTTTTAATAAAGTCGGTATTACGTAAATGGTTATCAAATGCAGTTATTAGCAAATTAATGTACAATCGCGCACAAAATGACTGCTGTTACATTTAGTTATTTTATCATGCTCAAATATAAGCTTTGAAATTAATTGTAACCGCAGCTACAAATAAAAAATGATGAGAAACACATGAATCGCACACCACACCTTATAATACCTGCAATATTATGCAGCGTGACTGCATTTGCTAATGCTAATACGCTATCTGATGAGTCAACAATAGAACAGATAACCGTTGAGGCTTCACCTACTGCAAATAAGTTGCCAGTAGGTACATTTGACTCGCCTATTTCTAATTTAGAGTACGACCCACGTGTTGATCTTCAATCGCGTAATATGGCTGAAGCGCAAGCTGATGTAACTATTCGCGGCGGTATTTTTGAAAACACCGGTTTTAGAGTCGGCAGTGCGACTTTACTTGACCCGCAATCTGGGCATTATTTTGCTGAAATCCCCATTGCACCGCAAATGCTAAGCGGTCCGGATGTTTTAACCGGTGCCGATAACGCACTGTACGGTATGAATAGCTCTGTAGGTACAGTTTCGTTTGGCTGGAAACCAATTATTACAGGCGGTAGTATATCGCTTGGTACTGGTACAAACGACTTTAATCTGCAAAGTATTCACGCTGCTAAAAACACACAACTTGATAGCTTAGCTAACTATACTCTGGGCTTTGAAGGTGAGTATTCTCATTCGCAAAGTGATGGAACCATTGATAATGGCGATCATGACTTTTCGCGCGCCTCAGCTCGCGTGCAATTAGCTAGCGAGCACAGCCAAACCGATTTATTTTTTGGCTCACAAGATAAGTTTTTTGGCTGGCCTAACTTGTACACCCCTTTTGGCGTTAACGAAACTGAAGATTTAGAAACCCGTCTTTGGATGCTTAATCACAAGCAAAGCTACGCTGATAACAGTCACTTTGAAGTATCTGCTTATTATCGTACCCATGACGATCACTATATTTACTCGCGCGAAAATCCAAGTGCATTTGAAGCTTTTCATAAAAGCGAAGTTAAATCGCTTGGACTTTCGGGTCGCCATGCACAAAGCGATGCACTGGCAATAAATTACTCAGCACAATTTATTGATGACTCGATTGAATCAACAACACTTGAAAACAACTTTACCTCACGAAAGTATTATAAATTAAGCGTATTGCCTGAATACCAAATGGTGCTTGAGGATAATAAACAACTTACATTTCGTTTAGGTGCTGCGTTTGACGATACAAATAGAGACGACTCTGAACTGTCACTCATTGGTGATGTAACGCTAAATACACAAAACAGCGAAGGTTTTGAGCGCACGTTTTATTTATCTTATGCACAAGCAAGCCAAGTTGCAGGCTATACCGCCATTGGCGGCAGTGATTCTGGTGGATTATTTAGAAGTAATTACAACCTTAAGCGCGAAACCACTTCAAACTTGGAGCTAGGTTTATTACTTGAAGAACAAAGCTGGCAGTTAAACTCGGCTATTTTTTATCGCAAAGATAATAACTTGACCGATTGGACCTTTAATTTTGATTCAACTTCAGCGCGCTTTGCAAACCCAGTTGATATTGATACTGCAGGGGTTGAATTCTTAGCGACTAAGCACTTTGATACAGCAAAACTTATAGCAAGCTACACCTATTTACATAAATCAGAAAACTACGGCGTAGCCGATATTGATGCCAGTTTTTACGCATTAAACTTTCCTGATCACCGTTTAACACTCGGCGCTGTGTACAACCCAACTGATATTTTAGAATTTAGAATAGATAACGAATGGCGTACACAACACAAAAATGCACTTAGAAACGGCAATGACAACGCGTTATTTACCCAGCTAACGCTTAAAATAACCCCGCCACAGTTGAGTAATTTATTTATCACCTTAGCGGCAGATAACTTATGGGATGAGTCGTTTGAAGAAATACCAGGTACACCAGGACGCGGTGAGCAATATACGTTAAGCGCAACGTATAGCTGGTAACTAGTAACGTAAGCAAGCTTCACGTCTACAAAAACACTCACAAACATACGCTTTGGCGGTAGACGTAGAGCTTGCTCACGTGAAAAGCGCAGCTTTTAATTACTTAAAATAAATACTCAGTAATAGATAAGTGTAAATATATGTGTATTTTAATAGCTCACTAAGTGAGCTCTTCGAGCTCGGTAATAAGTGCTAGAGCTTGTGCGTTTGTTGACCCACACACATCGAGCGTGGCGCTAAAATCACTGCATACTTTTGGGCGGCTTGAATCGCCAAATAATTTACACAAATTACGTTCATCTAGCTGAATGCAACGCTCTCCGGCTTTTTTGCCATTTGGCATACCTGGAATTGGCGAACTAATACTAGGCGCAATACAACATGCACCACAGCCTAATCTACACTCCATCGATTCAGTTTTCATAATATCCTCTGTATAAAAAGTAACGTCTTTAATTCTTTTTCAGGAACGTAATTAATCACACGTTTAGTTGTAATGTACATATGTAATGCTTTGTTACATCTTAAAACAGCTTGTAAACACTTTATTGCGTATTATTACTGTGTCACCACCAATTATGAGGAATGCCTTGTGGCTACTAAAAAACAAATAATACTCCCAATTGCAGTTTTAGCAGGTGGCATAGCATTAGCTATCGCTTTTATGGCTATGAAAAAGCCACCGGAAGAAAAGCCTGAGCAAGACATTCGCCCTTTAGTGGCAACCCAAAGCATACTATTAGATTCTATCACGCTCGATGTTAAATCGTACGGCATAGTAAAACCAAAAGACCGTACCGAGTTAATAGCGCAAGTAAGCGGGCAAGTTATTTCGGTATCAGATCAATTTGTCGAAGGCGCGTTTGTAAAGCAAGGCGATATTTTAGCACGGATTGATGCAAATGATTATGAGGCTGACTTTATTGAAGCGCAAGCGGGTTTAGCGCAAGCAAGTTCGGCACTTGAAATAGAGCGTGCGCAAGCGCATGTAGCAAAAGCAGAATGGGAACGTATTAAGTCAGATTCAAGCGAAGCTATTGCCTCAGAGCTTTATTTACGTAAACCGCAATTAGCTGAAAAACTAGCACGCTATCGCTCAGCTCAAGCCAGTGTAAAACGCGCTAGTCGTAATCTTGAACGTACTTACATTAAGGCCCCATACGATGCGATTATTAACGAGCGCACGATTAGCTTGGGTTCAGTAGTTAATCCTGGTAATAGTTTTGGCGCATTAAGTGCGACATCTGTTGCAGAGGTTCGTCTACCGGTTGCCGACCAAGAACTGCAATATTTAGAAAATGGTGGCGTCGGTTCAAACGTTACATTTAATGCAGAATACGCGGGCAAACAAACAATGTGGCAAGCCAAAGTAATTCGCACCGAAGGTGTGGTTGATCAAAAAAGCCGCATGAGCTACCTAGTAGCACAACTTGCCACACCGTATGGCGATAAAACACGCCCTCTTCGTTTTGGTTCATACATTAATGCGACAATTGAAGGCCGCCCACTTGATAACGCGATTATTGTTGCGCACCATTTAGTTAAAGATAATAAAATTGTAATTTTAAATGACGATTTAACATTGTCGTTTAAAACCCTAAATATTATACGCGAACAAAACGGCATGATTATCGCCAGCCAAGGGTTAAAAAATGGCGAGCAAATTGTCACCTCAGCGCTTGAATATCCAACCGAAGGTATGGCTGTAAAAATTGAAGACGTAGCACCTAATAACAGTGACATTACTCAACTTGCACTTAAGGAGGAGTAACCATGAACACTCGTGAAACAGGGTTAATAGCATGGTTTGCCCGTAATCCCGTTGCAGCTAACCTATTAATGATATTTATATTAGTGGGCGGTCTTTTAATGGCGATGACCATTCGTAAACAAATGTTCCCACAGTTTGAAAGTAACTGGATAAGCGTACAAGCGGTTTATCCGGGGGCTGCCCCGCAAGAGGTTGAAGAAGGAATAACGATAAAAGTTGAGGAAAATCTTGAAGGTCTTGAAGGTATTAAACGCCTCATTACCTATTCTAACCGAGGTTTTTCGCAAGCCTGGATAGAAATAGAAGAACAATATAATCCACAAGAAGTACTTGATGAAATTAAAGTACAGGTTGATTCAATAAACACCTTTCCTGCGGGAATGGAGCGCCCTGTTGTACGTCGTGATAAGTTTGAGCAAGAGGTAATGATACTCGCGCTTTACGGCGACATGAGTAACTACCAGCTCAAAGAGCTTGGCAACGATATAAAAGATGAACTCCAAGCCCTACCTCACGTTAACCTTGTTAATTTTAATGGCGGCTTAGAATACGAAATTGGTATAGAAGTCAGCCCCGATAAACTACGCGAATATGGCTTAACATTTAGAGATATTGCAGGCGCTGTGCAAAGCTTTTCAGCCAATATGTCGGCGGGGCAAATACGCTCTGAAAACGGTTATATTTCGATGCGTGTTGAAAAACAAGCCTACCGAGGCTTTGAGTTTGAAAAGCTGCCGCTTATTACCCTTGCTGATGGCGCACAAATTTATTTAGGCGATGTTGCTACCATTAATGATGGCTTTGAAGAAGGCCTACAGTATTCTAAATATAATGGTAAAAATTCACTCTCCTTTGAAGTAAATGCATCAAAAGATCAAGACATTACCGATGTAGCAAAAGTCCTTAAAAGCTACATGGCAACTAAGGAGCCACTTTTACCTGATGGCGTTAAGCTCTCCCCTATTGTTGATTTAACTTACTACCTTGAAGGTCGACTCGATATGATGGTCGATAACATGATTTGGGGTGGCTTGTTAGTAATGATAGTACTGGCACTATTTTTACCGCTACGCTTAGCATTTTGGGTCATGATGGGCTTGCCGGTGTCTTTTCTGGGCGCCTTTTTGTTTATGCCTATTGGCTTTTTAGATGTAACAATTAATCTAGCCTCTCTTTTTGCCTTTATACTTGTACTCGGGATTGTTGTTGATGACGCCATAGTTGTCGGAGAATCTGCCAGTGCCGAAATAGAAAAATACGGCCACACACTTGATAACGTTGTACGCGGTGTAAAACGTGTTGCCATGCCAGCAACCTTTGGTGTACTAACGACCATTGCGGCATTTTTACCGCAAACACTCGCAACCGGCCCTGGTGCTGCTTTTTCTAAGGCGATTGGTGGCGTAATCATTTTATGTTTGATTTTTTCACTCATTGAATCAAAACTTATTTTACCTGCCCACATTGCAGCAATGAACCCACGTAAACCAAACCCTAAAAACCTATTACATCGCTTACGCATGGTGATTGATAGTGGTTTAAAAGGCTTTGTGAATAACTACTACCTTCCTTTTGTTAGTCGCTGCATTCACTACCGCTATACCGTAATTGTTGGCTTTATGTGTTTGCTTATTGTAAGTGCAGGTATGTTTGCAGGTGGTTTAGTTAAGTTTGTACCCAACCCTAAAATACCACACGACTTTCCGCGTATTGATATCGAAATGAACCTTGCTTCATCTGAGCAAGCAACGCTTGAAACAGCGCGTAAAATAGAAAGCGTGTTATTAAAGGTCGATCAGCAACTACAAGAGCAATACGGTAAACCGATGATCCGCGATTTATCGGTAAGCTTACGTGGCCGTACTCAAGCGAATATTATGGCTATTTTAGTAGAGCCTGATTTACGCCCTATTGACACCTTTGCTCTAAGTGCATTATGGCGCGAGCAAATGCCCGCTCTACCTGGTATTAAAACCATGACCATTCAAGACAGCATAATGAATGGCGGTCGAGATGATGGCGATGTTAGCTTTAAACTTGAAGGCAAAAATGCTGACGAACTAAAAGAAGTAGCCGGTAAATTAAAAGCTAAATTACAAACAATGGAAGGTGTTGGCGACGTAAACGACTCAATGCAAAGTGCCACCGATGAAGTACAGCTTGATTTAAAACCACTGGCTTACAGTATGGGTTTAACGCTTGCTGATGTAGCATCGCAAGTAAGCTTTAGTTACTACGGCTTAGAAGCGCAGCGAATATTGCGTGAAGGCGAAGAAATTAAAGTCATGATCCGCTACCCAGAAGACGAACGTAACTCAATAAGTGACATCGCAAGTGTGCGTATTATTACGCCTTCTGGCGCTGAAGTACCACTGAGTGAAGTAGCCGAAGTTAAATTAGTTGACGGTGTAAACCGTATTCGCCGCGAAAACTCTAAACGTACTGTAAACGTATGGGCTGCGGTAAATACCGACCAAGCCGAACCATTTGCTATTGCAGAAGAAATTCGTGATGAATATTTACCAACACTACTTAAAAGCTACCCTGGCGTGACAAGTGACGTGGCTGGGCGCATTCAAGAAGAGATGGATAGTGCTTCAGAGCAGCTTCGTGATTTTGGTATATCAATGATGATTATATTTGCCTTGTTAGCGATTCCACTTCGCTCTTACTCGCAGCCACTTATTATAATGTCGGTTATTCCGTTTGGCGTAGTGGGCGCGATGTTTGGGCATATGATTTTAGGTATGACCATGAGCAGCTTATCTATGTTTGGCATTATTGCTGTAGCGGGTGTGGTCGTAAATGATTCCCTCGTTATGGTTGATTTTGTAAATAAAGCCCGCGCTGAAGGTGTTGCGATTAAAGATGCAGTAGTACAAGCCGGTGCTCGTCGCTTTAGAGCGATATTACTCACCTCAATCACAACCTTTATTGGTGTAATGCCGATTATTTTTGAAACGAGTTTACAAGCTAAAATTGTTATCCCAATGGCTGTATCACTTGCTTTTGGTGTGCTATTTGCCACAGTAATTACACTGATACTTATACCGTGTCAGTATGTTGCACTAGAAGATGCTAAGCGATTAGTACGTAAAATGCGTGGTAAGCCACCACACGTAGATGCCCAACCAGCGCCTATTGAAAGTTAAGTAATGTAAAACCCCAACCAAAAAAGCTCGGCATACTATATGCCGAGCTTTTTATTTTTGGGGTGCGTTGATCTTTGGTGGTTAAATTTATTACTCGCAAAATATTTTATCTCCATGACTTGGAGGTGTGGACGTTACTATAAAGACTAAGTCTTCATTTTGTTGATTACTAAGCGTGTGTTTTTTGGTGGCAGGGATATGAAGTCCTTGGTGTGTATGTAGCTTATGTATAACATCTTCACATTCTATTGTTGCAATGCCACTGAGAATATAAAAAAATTGCTCTGCATAGCGATGAAAATGCCTTAATTCACTCTCCCCCTTTGGCACACGTTCTTGAATCACACTTAAAGAAGCCGATTTAACTAGATGCCAACCATCACAATTATTACCCCATCTGTAGTGATTTTTGCTATTAGTGCTTACTTTATCCATTTTATCTCCATATATTTAACCTGAACTCTGGATAATGAATCTATCTCCATAATTCAATGCGTTAGTAAACCTCTTAACCAGAGCTCAGGTTATTTAGTTTAAAACACACTTATCAATAATGCCTTTATTGACCAACTGCTTTAAAATAGCTTGGGATTTTGCTCTGCAAGCATCACGTAGTAGACGCACCGCAGGGGTTATTGACTGCCTACTTGGGCAAATAAGCCAAAGTTCACCATCAATATGTTGGTATTTTGGCATCACAGTAATCACCCTGTCATTGAGTAAATCGTCAGCCATATCAAGGGCTGATTTTACAGCCAAGCCTTTACCCGCAACGCACCAGCGCCTGACTAAATCGCCGTCGTTTGAGGCGCGCCTGCCATCCATTTTAACTTTATATTTTGCCTCACCATCGCTGAATTCCCACGTATTATTTATAATATCCTGCAACTGATAAAACAAACCTTGATGCGACGCTAAATCGTCAGGATGCACGGGAGTTCCGTTTTGTAAAAGATATTCGTCAGTTGCACATAATAAGCGCGGTACGTTACAAATTTTAAAACCATAAATACTTGCATCATTAGGCGAGCCATAACGAAGTGCTATATCAACTGAGTCACGGTAAAAGTCGATATTACTATCACTTATATGCGTTCTTAAACTTAGCTTTGGATAAGTGTCCATGAGTTCATCAATCCATGGGATCACCAAGTTACGCCCTAAGTCAGATGAAAGCGCAACGCGTAACTCCCCCTCTATTTCGTCGTGCTCACCTTTTAGATTTTGCTTTGCAAGCTCAAGTACTGCCAAAGCCTGTTCACATTGTGGAATGTAGCGCTCCCCAGCAGCCGATAACCTTAAATGACGTGTTGTACGAACAAACAGCTCGCTACCAAGCGCTGACTCCACGCGTTTAATAGCGGCGCTTGCTGTGGCTGTACGCATATCTAACTTAGCAGCTGCGAGCGTAATACTTCTAAACTCAGCGACTTTTAAAATAAGTTTTAAATCTTCTATGTTCATATTATCTATTTATATTTGATAATGATTCAACGATTATGCGGTTTATCTATATTAAATCAAGGTCTACTATATATCCATCAGCTAGCCAAAGCATGGCTTGCATCTTATACGTAAACAAATTAGGACATTTATTATGAAAGCCATTGGTTATAAAAAATCTCTTCCTGTTACTAATCCTGAGTCGTTAATTGATGTTGAATTACCACAGCCAGTTGCAACAGGTCGCGATTTATTAATTAAAGTTAAAGCTATTGCAGTTAACCCAGCAGATTACAAAGTGCGTGCATCTATGCCCCCTGCTGAGGGTGAAGTAAAAGTTATTGGTTGGGATGCCGTTGGTGAAGTTGTTGCAATCGGCGATGCTGTAACGGCATTTAAACTCGGTGATGCGGTTTATTACGCAGGTGATATTACTCGCCCAGGTAGTAATGCAGAATTTCAATTAGTGGATGAGCGCATTGTAGGGTTCAAACCACAAAGCTTAAACGACGCCGAAGCAGCTGCATTGCCCCTTACTGCAATAACAGCGTACGAATTATTATTTGAGCATTTAAACATTGTAAAACAAGCTGCTAATGCAACAACAAAATCAGACGAAGTTATTTTAGTAACAGGTGCCGCAGGCGGCGTTGGCTCTATTTTTATTCAACTTGCTAAAGCGATTACTGGCGCAACGGTGATTGCCACTGCATCGCGTGAAAGCTCGCAAACGTGGGTTAAAAAACTAGGTGCTGATTATGTCGTTGACCATACAAAACCATTACCTGCTCAAATTGACGCATTAAACATTGGCTCGGTAACACATGTAGCAAGCCTGCATAGTACTGATACTTACTTTGAAGCGTATACAGAGGTACTTGCACCATTTGGTAAAATTGCAATGATTGACGATCCTGAGTCATTAGATGTTAGCAAATTAAAAATGAAAAGTTTATCTCTACATTGGGAATTTATGTTTGCCCGCTCAATGTTTAATGCCAAAGATTTAATTGAGCAAAGTAAGTTATTAAATCATGTTGCCGATTTGATTGACCAAGGCTACATTCAAACCACGATTGGTAAAAACTTAGGCACTATTAATGCGGCTAATTTACGTATTGCTCACGAAGAGCTAGAAGCGGGTAAATCAATCGGTAAAATTGTACTTGAAGGCTTTTAAATACCATTTTTCATTATAAGGGAAGTTATGACTCAGCTTACTATAATCGCTAATATTTTTGCTAACACCGATAAAATAGACACGGTAAAAAGTGCACTTTTGTTGCTTGTTGAACAAACACATAAAGAGCCTGGGTGTGTTACATATACCTTGCATCAAAATAATCAAGATGATGCTCACTTTGTGTTTTATGAGAACTGGCAAAGTTATGAACTTTGGCAACAACATATGGAAGCACAAAGCATTAAAAACTACTTAGCAAAAGTTGAAGGCTGCATTGCATCTTTTACTATTAATGAACTAACCGCTATTCGTTAAAGTGGCGATTTTAATAAAAACACCAATTTAGATTGGTGTTTTTTTATTAGCTACTTTCATTATCTATTATTATTTGATAAAGATTCAATTATTATGCTGTTTATTGCCTTTCAATACCCGCTTATTATTTCCTCAAGCAATAAAACTGCTCATAAATGAGCAAGTGATTTATACCACTTCAAATTCAGATAAATACAGCGAGTAGCAAAAGATGAAAAAATTCAAAAGTACTTTAGCCATAGCAACGCTTTCACTAGTAGCAAGCGCCTTAACAAGTGCTAATGCCGTAGAAGTCGGCCCACTTGAAACCGTCACTACGTTTACTAAATATCGCGGTGCAGGTATTACGATTACACCGGCAGGCAGGATGCTAGTAAGTATGCATCCGCTAGATAACCCAAAAACACGCGTTGTTGAAATTATGGCTAATGGCGTACAGCAACCGTTTCCAACTACCGATTGGGCAGACGGCCCAGAAATTGGCAAGGTAGGCCTTGCGGCAGTTATCGGCATTCACAGCGACAGTAAAGGCGTTGTGTGGATTTTAGATATGGGGAGCGAAAAAGTAGCCCCTAAACTTATTGCTTGGGATAGCGTAAATAACAGCTTAGTAAACACAATAAAACTAAATGAATCAGCGGTACTTGCTAATTCATTTTTACAAGACTTTGTGATTGATGAACTTAATAACAAAATTTACATAGCTGATATGTCATTTGGTAATTTTATGGGCGCAACCAAGCCCGCCTTTATTGTGGTTGATTTAAACACAGGTGAGTCTACTCGCGTACTCGAAGGCAGTGCCACACTAATGCCGGAGGAGCGCGATATCATTATTGAAGCGTCACCAGTTGCATCTAAATCACCTGAAGGAAAAACCAATAACCTTCGCTTTGGCTTAAACCCAATAACGATTGATGACAATAACGAATGGGTTTACTTTGGCTCATTTACTGGCACTAAGGTTTACCGTATCCCAGCAAAAGTATTGGCTAATAACAGTTACTCCGACACTAAAAAAGCAAAGAATATTGAAGTGTTTGGCCCTAAAAATCCAAGCGATGGCATGACCTACGCTCCTGGCGGCGGCATTTTGGTAACCGACCTTGAAAACAATGCGATTGGCTTAACCACTAAAGGCCATTACGAAATAATTGTTCAAGATAAACGATTATCATGGCCTGACAGTCTAGCAGTAAGCAATGGTTGGATTTATGTAACACAAGATCAACTCCACCAGCACCCTGCATTTAGCCAAGGCTTTGGTAATGCAAAGCCGCCTTACGTATTAACGCGTTTTCGCTTTAATCAAAAATAATTAATTATTTTTATAAGCCAGCCATACGGGCTGGCTTTATAGGATTTAACGTATGTTATTAGATACACCAATTTGTGATTTTGGCTGGCAAGCCCCTAGCTTCACACTAAAAAGCCCATTAGGTGAGTCGTTTTCATTAGTCGATAATCTGGGTAAAAATGGCTTACTCATTATGTTTATTTGTAACCACTGCCCTTATGTACAACGCATAGCCAATCGCTTGAGCAAAGACACAGAGACACTTATTAGTGAAGGCATTAATGTATTAGCTATCATGTCAAACGACTACCAATATGTAGCAGAAGACTCTCCTGCCAATATGGAAAAATTTGCTAAACAACATGGCTTTTTATTTCCCTATTTGGTTGATGAAGACCAGCGCGTAGGCAAAGCCTATGGCGCGGTATACACACCTGACTTTTTTGGTTTTAACAATCATGGGCAACTGCAATACCGTGGCCGCTTAGACGATACAAAAATGAATGGCACCACACATCGTACCCCTGAGTTAGTTAATGCAATGCGCCAAATTGCCGCAACAGGCAAAGGCCCTCAGCAGCAAACACCTAGCATGGGCTGCTCTATTAAATGGAGTAATACATTATGAGTACACCACATTTAAAATTAGGTGTAACCGATTTATCATTTCATCGAGTTACCGCTTCAATTATCAGCCATGTTTTAACTGATATGGGCTTTAGCGTTGAGCGTATTTACGCGCCGCATCAGGATAACTTTAAAAATTTAAAATCAGGTGAGATAGACCTACTCGCTTCTGCGTGGCTTCCGTCAAGCCACGGTATTTATAAAGCGGATGTGGAGCTGGTAATGCCACTTATTGAACTTGGCTTACATTACCAACCTTATGCTCACTGGGGCGTACCCGATTACATACCAGAGCATGCCGTAAGTCAAATTAGCGACTTACTGAAACCTGATGTCCTTGCCAAAATGCAAAAAACGATTCAGGGCATAAATGCCGGTGCTGGCATTACTCGCTTTTCAATTAACATGATGAAAGAGTACGGGTTATCTCAAGCTGGCTATGAATTTTTAACTGGCACAGAAGATGATTGCTTTAGCGCTTTTGAAAACGCCGTTGCAACTCACACATGGTGCGTAGTTCCCCTTTGGAAACCTCAATTTTTACACCATAAACATAAAATACGTGAACTTGCCGATCCACAAGGTTTACTTGGCAGCGTTGATAGAGCCGTTTTATTGCTGCGTGATGATAAACAAGCGCTCTTTAGTCAAGCTCAATTAGACACTCTTGATAAGTTACACTTTTCAAACGACATAATTGCCGCACTTGATTATAAAGTTAGCAAAGAGCGACAAGTACTTGATGACGTAACGCGCCAGTGGCTCAACAAGTAAGTAATTAAATAGTTATACGGGCTTTGTTTTTAATAAAACGGCTCAATATAGTAAACATCGGTCAAACAGGCCACTTAACGGAGAAACAAATGACTCACCCAATTATTAGTGATTTAGAAAAACGTTACACGACTAAACGTTATACAACCAAGCGTATTGTTCAAGATGACCTAGACGTAGTTTTTGAAGCTATGCGTCTTTCTCCTTCATCTATTAACTCACAACCTTGGAAATTTATTGTTATTGAGTCTGACGAAGCTAAAGAACGTATGCATAATACCTTTGCTAATAAATTTCAATTTAATCAGCCTCATATTAAAACGGCGTCGCACGTTATTTTATTTGCTTACAACCCTAAATATACACGCGAAGATTACGCACAAGTTATTGATGCCGACATTAAAAATGGTCGTACAAAAGTAGAAAACCGCGAACAATCATTTGGCGCATTTGCCTTTGTTGATATGAATACCGATGAGCAAGGTAACAATGCAACATGGACTAAAGCACAAACTTACATTGCGCTAGGTAACACCATGCATGCAGCAGCACGTTTAGGCATTGATTCAACCCCAATGGAAGGCGTAGACGCTGAACTTATTGGTGAAATCTTTGAAAAAGAGCTAGATGGATATATTTGTGATGTAGCTTTAGTGCTTGGCTACCATGATAACTCTGAAGATTATAATGCTAAGCTACCTAAATCTCGCTTGGCAAAAGAGCAAGTTATTCAGGTTTTATAAGCAATACTTTATACACTTAAATGATAACAATATTATAAAAACCACTTATTCAAATAAGTGGTTTTTTGCTTTAAAGCGGTTTAACCTACTTTGCGCTGTGCAGCCTGAACATATTGCACTAAATCTTCAATAGAAACCACGGTCATATTATGTCTATTAGCATAATCACTCACCTCAGGTAAGCGCGCCATTGAACCATTGGGATTTGTTAGTTCGCAAATGACACCAAATGGTTTTAAGCCGGCAAGCTGCATTAAATCAACGGATGCTTCGGTATGACCACGACGCACTAATACTCCGCCCGTTTGTGCTTTTAAACCAAATACATGCCCAGGGCGCGATAAATCACTTGGTTTTGCATTATCGGCTGTCGCTGCTTTTATAGTAGTTACTCTATCAGCAGCAGACACGCCCGTTGTAACACCATGCTTAGCTTCAATAGTGACTGTATAAGCGGTGTTATTTTGACTCGTGTTGTGGGTTACCATTTGCGGTAAGTCGAGCTGTTTAATACGCTCCTCCCCCATGCACAAGCAAACAATACCGCTGCCTTCGCGGATCATTTCAGCCATTTGAGGGGTCGTTAGATGCTCAGCTGAAAATACAAAGTCGCCTTCATTTTCACGGTTCTCGTCATCAACAACAAGTACGCCTTGCCCTTGCTGTAGTGCAGTAATTGCGCTTTGTACGCGGATATGGCTTTCGCCGAATTGAGTAAGTAGAGACTGAATCATCATTATATTCCAAATAAAAAATAATAGATTCAGGACTGTGAAAGGATCAGTAATACATCGCTTTAAATTTAAAACGATCACTACCAAAATAGCTTAAATAAAATAACAAAAAGCACGCAGCAAAAAGCAGCGCACACTGTTATACCAACCGCATTAAATTAGTGATTAATTATAGTGCTAAAAAAACAGCTCACTTAACGCAATACAATGATCGTGTCTTTAATAAAATTGGTATTAGTATAATAAGCCATATTCTCTTTCATCCGGACTGTAACCGTCGGCTCTGGCATCTCACCAGATCTGCTTGACCTTTACTTTACCTAAAAATAAGTTAAATAAAGCGCTCGCGGGCTCGTCTGAGTTACAAGTAACATTAAACATACCGCCGGTGGGGAATTTCACCCCGCCCTGAGAATTTACTTTTATAACTAGAGCGCTATAAAAGCGGGCTTATTATACCCTTTAACCTAATTACTTATCAAAGGTAAGGAGTGCACTTCTAACAAAGCTCGGTATTTAATGAGGCTTTGATTACTTTACCTTCATTTATTTCAGCGGTGATTGTACAAGTAGCGCCATTTATTAAGTTTAAGTTAGGGGCAACGTGCCCTATGTCTGCATCAAAAAGAACGGGAAATATACATTTTCCTAATGCAAGTTCTATTGCTTGGTAATAATCAATCTTTTTGTGTGGGCTATTAATAACGGCGCTGCGACCTAACACAATACCATTAACACCAGTAAATACGCCATTCAATTTCAGGGTAATCAAGCTGCGTGCAACGGCTGTTGGGCTTAGCTCTGCATTTTCTAAATAAAGTACTATTCCCTCGGGTGCATATGCTTGTTTGAAGTGAAGTAAATCAAGGTAAGGCGAGCCTAACAGTAAAGTAAGGGTATCTAAACACCCACCAAAAAGCCGTCCAGTTATCTCTAATTTACGAGCATCGTTGTAATTTAAGCATTGCCACTGGGTCGGTTCTGTAAATTCAAATAATGCATCTGGATTGTTTACATAATCAATGTCCTTACTTTGGTATAAATCAGAAGGCACTTGTTCAAATTGATCACCTTGAGTAAGGGCTAAAACATGAAAAACGTTTAAACAATTAGATTCTATTTCGTTTGGGTGTAGCTGCATTAAGTTGGCACTGTGAAGTGTTGCCCAACCACAATGAGATGTAAGCACACAAGCTAACGTACTCACATCTGAAAACCCGACCAACCACTTAGGTTTAGCAGCCTTCACTGCATTAAAATCAATATACTGTAAAACTCCTAGTGCTAACTCTCCTCCCCATGGAGGCATAATAGCCGCTATGCTGTCATCAACTAGAAAGTTCATTAGCTCACTGGCACGCTGCTGATCGCACGTATTTTGCCTTACGCTATCGCCCTCTACTATTTGATAACCACGCAATATTAAGCCATTTAATACGATATCTAAACGCGCTTGAAAGTGCTTTTCAACCTCAGATGAAAACGCACAAATTGCAATTTTAGCATTAGGCTTAAGCGGCTCAGGAAAGTTAATCGATGACATCAGTACCCTCAATTATTAAGACATATTGAGCTTAACGTACCCAATTAAGTTAACAAAGTCGAGATTATTAAAGGCATAAAAAAACCGATGTAATTACATCGGTTTTTATTTAAAACGTTAAAGTGAGTTATGCGTTAAAGATACTCAACTTCAATGATTTCGTACTCAACGATACCTTTTGGCGTTTCAATAGACACTGCATCGTCCATTTGTTTACCAATTAAGCCACGTGCAATCGGTGAATTAACAGAAATTAAATTATTTTTAATATCCGCTTCATCATCGCCTACAATACGGTATTTTACTTCAGCATCAGTATCTACATTGACTATAGTCACTGTGGTGCCAAAAATAACTTTGCCCGTATTTGGCATTTTAGTTACGTCGATTATCTGAACATTTGAAAGTTTAGCTTCAATTTCTTGAATACGACCTTCACAAAAACCCTGTTGCTCACGTGCAGCGTGGTACTCAGCGTTTTCTTTTAAGTCACCGTGTTCACGCGCAACAGCAATGTCGGCGATAATTTTTGGACGGGTAACTGTTTTTAATTCGTTAAGCTCTTTGCGCAGTAAATCTGCGCCACGAACTGTCATCGGAATTGATTGCATACTTTTCTCACTTAACACCAAGGCCCTAGTTGGCCTTGGCACATTTCCTTAGTTCAATCGCAGGTGTAGCTCTTGAACTGACGTCACTTTACTACGGTCATCTGCTTTGTTAGCAGTACAGTTAGCGAATGCCGCGTTCAAGGTTGTCGTATAATTGGTTTTATTTTGCAATGCACCACGACGTAACACCTTCGAATCTTCGATCGCTTGGCGACCTTCGGTGGTATTGACGATATAGCTGTACTCTTTATTCTTTATAGAATCAAGAATATGTGGGCGGCCTTCATATACTTTGTTTACACGTCGTACTTCAATGCCAGCCTCTTCAAGAGCAGCAGCTGTGCCACCTGTTGCATCAAGTTCAAAACCTAAGTCGGTCATGATTTTGGCTAATTCAACAATACGGGGCTTATCGCTATTACGAACAGATAATAACGCGCGACCACCGCGTGGTAAAGTGTTGCTTGCACCTAATTGCGCTTTTGCGAATGCTTCGGCGAAAGTATCGCCAACACCCATCACTTCACCTGTTGAGCGCATCTCAGGTCCACGGATTGGATCCACACCTTGAAACTTAGCAAATGGCAGTACAACTTCTTTGACGCTGTAGTAAGGAGGGATCACTTCTTTAGTAATACCTTGGCTTGCTAAAGACTGCCCTGCCATACAACGAGCAGCTACTTTTGCAAGCGCCACACCCGTTGCTTTAGATACAAACGGTACAGTCCGTGCTGCACGAGGGTTGACTTCAATTAAATACACTTTGCCGTCTTTTACTGCAAACTGTGTATTCATCAAACCTACAACACCAAGCTCAAGCGCCATATCGGTTACTTGCTTGCGCATTACGTCTTGCACTTCTTGCGATAAAGAATGCGCGGGTAATGAACACGCTGAGTCACCCGAGTGAACACCCGCTTGCTCAATATGCTCCATAATACCGCCGATGATTACTTGCTCGCCATCACAAATAGCGTCAACGTCAACTTCAATCGCGTTATCTAAGAAACGATCCAATAATACAGGCGCTTCGTTTGATGCTTGCACAGCTTCGGTCATGTAACGACGTAAATCGTCTTCGTCGTATACAATTTCCATTGCTCGGCCACCGAGTACATACGAAGGGCGTACAACCAATGGGAAGCCAATTTCAACCGATTTAAGTAATGCTTCTTCCGTTGATGTTACTGTTGCGTTTTCTGGCTGAAGTAAATTTAAACGCTCAACAAGTTGTTGGAAGCGCTCGCGGTCTTCTGCACGGTCAATCGCATCAGGTGAAGTACCGATCACTGGCACACCGTTGGCTTCAAGCTCACGTGCTAGTTTAAGTGGTGTTTGACCACCATACTGCACGATAACGCCTTTAGGCTTTTCAACACGTACAATTTCAAGCACGTCTTCAAGTGTAATTGGTTCGAAGTATAACCTGTCAGATGTGTCGTAATCGGTCGATACCGTTTCAGGATTACAGTTAACCATAATGGTTTCATAACCGTCTTCGCGAAGCGCAAGCGAGGCGTGTACACAACAGTAATCAAATTCAATACCTTGACCGATACGGTTAGGTCCACCACCAATAACAATGATTTTGTCACGATCTGTTGGATTAGCTTCACACTCTTCGTCGTAAGTTGAGTACATGTAAGCCGTGTCTGAGCTAAACTCTGCGGCGCACGTGTCAACTCGTTTATATACTGGCACGATATTTAATAAATGACGCTTTTTACGAATTTCAGCTTCAGATACACCCGCAATTTCGGCAATACGCGGATCTGCAAAACCTTTACGTTTAAGTTTGCGAAGGAAATCAGCATTTAAGCCTGCCATCCCCACTTCCGCAATTTTAGCTTCGTCTTTTAAAATGTCTTCTATTTGCACTAAGAACCAGCGGTTAACTTTAGTCAGCTCGTAAACATCATCAACGCTCATACCATGGCGCATTGCATCGGCAATATACCAAATACGCTCAGCACCTGGCTCGCGTAGTTCACGGATGATTTTTTCTTTCGCTTTAGGGTCGTCAAGTGCAACTATCGGGTTAAAACCTGTTGCGCCCACTTCAAGACCACGTAATGCTTTATGTAATGATTCTTGTTGGTTACGACCAATCGCCATTACTTCGCCAACCGATTTCATTTGCGTGGTTAAACGATCGTTCGCACCAGCAAATTTTTCAAAGTTGAAACGAGGAATTTTTGTTACAACATAATCAATTGAAGGCTCAAACGACGCAGGTGTTTTACCGCCAGTAATGTCGTTTTGAAGTTCATCAAGCGTGTAACCGACGGCTAGTTTTGCTGCAATTTTAGCAATTGGAAAACCCGTTGCTTTTGAGGCAAGTGCCGATGAGCGTGATACACGTGGATTCATCTCAATGATAACCATACGGCCATCTTCAGGATTAATACCAAACTGCACGTTAGAACCGCCCGTTTCTACCCCAATTTCACGCAATACTGCCATAGAGGCGTTACGCATAATTTGGTATTCTTTGTCGGTTAACGTTTGCGCAGGTGCAACAGTGATTGAATCGCCTGTATGCACACCCATAGGGTCAAAGTTTTCAATCGTACAAACAATAATACAGTTGTCGTTTTTATCACGTACAACTTCTGTTTCGTACTCTTTCCAACCAATCAGCGATTCATCAATTAACAATTCGCTTGTTGGTGAAAGATCTAAACCGCGTTCACAAATTTCTTCAAACTCTTCCATATTATAAGCAACACCGCCGCCGGTGCCGCCCATAGTGAAAGATGGACGAATAATACATGGCAAACCTATGCGGGTCATTGTGTCTTTAGCTTCTGCCATTGTGTGAGCAATCTCAGCACGAGGGCATTCTAGACCAATGTTTTTCATTGCAATGTCAAAGCGTTCACGGTTTTCTGCTTTATCGATTGCATCTGCCGTTGCACCAATAAGTTCAACGCCGTGCTTGGCCAATACACCGTGCTTATCTAAATCAAGTGCACAGTTTAATGCTGTTTGACCACCCATTGTAGGCAGTACCGCATCTGGTTTTTCTTTTTCAATAATTTTTTCTACCACTTCCCAATGAATTGGTTCGATGTACGTCGCATCGGCCATATCTGGGTCGGTCATGATAGTTGCTGGATTTGAGTTAACTAATATAACTCTGTAGCCTTCTTCTCTAAGTGCTTTACACGCTTGAGCACCAGAGTAATCAAATTCACACGCTTGACCAATTACAATTGGGCCTGCGCCTAAGATAAGAATGCTTTTTATGTCGGTACGTTTTGGCATTATTACTCCAGTTAAATTAGTGTTTACGCGCTTGCATCAAATCGATGAAGTGGTCAAATAATGGGGCTGCATCGTGCGGACCAGGGCTAGCTTCAGGGTGGCCTTGAAAACTAAACGCAGGTTTATCTGTGCGATGAATACCTTGCAGCGTGCCGTCAAATAACGATTTGTGCGTGGCACGAAGTATACTTGGTAGGCTTGATTCTTGCGCAGCAAAACCATGGTTTTGTGCGGTGATCATTACTACATTGCGATCTAGATCTTTAACTGGATGGTTAGCGCCGTGGTGGCCAAATTTCATTTTTTCTGTTTTAGCACCTGAGGCAAGCGCTAATAACTGATGACCTAAACAGATACCAAAAATAGGTGTGTCGGTTTCTAAAAAGGTTTTAATTGCATCAATAGCGTAAGTACATGGCTCAGGATCGCCAGGGCCATTAGATAAAAAGATACCATCAGGGTTTAAAGCCAGTACATCAGCGGCAGAGGTTTGCGCGGGTACGACTGTAAGTTTACAGCCACGGTCTACAAGCATACGTAAAATACTACGCTTTACACCGAAGTCGTAGGCAACAACATGAAACTTTTCATCAGCAGCATCAAGGGTTTTAAATCCTTCGCCTAATGTCCAGCTTGATTCGCGCCACTCAAAATTTTCCTTGGTTGAGACAACTTTTGCTAAATCCATACCTTTTAAGCCTGGGAAGGCTTGCGCGGCTTGTAGCGCTTTATTTTCGTCTAGCTCGCTACCAGCAATAATACACCCGTTTTGTGCGCCTTTATCACGCAAAATTCGAGTTAACTTTCTGGTGTCGATGTCCGCAATACCTAAAATATTACGTTCTTTTAAGTAATCATCTAACGATTGCTCGTTACGAAAATTACTCGCTAGCAGTGGCAAATCACGGATCACTAGGCCTTTAGCCCAAATTTGATTCGCTTCTTCGTCTTCGCTGTTGGTACCCGTATTACCGATATGTGGGTACGTCAAAGTTACGATTTGTTCCGCGTATGATGGATCAGTCAAAATCTCTTGATAACCAGTCATAGACGTATTGAATACTACTTCACCGACTGACATGCCGTCAGCGCCGATTGCAGTACCGCGAAACACTGTGCCGTCTTCTAGGACTAACAGAGCGGATTTAGTCAAGTTAAACCTCCTAACAGTAAAAAACGGGAGTAAGCAATTGCTTAACACCCCGCCAATACCCAGAGGGATCGTCAAAACCAGATTTCTGTGAGCTTAAATTGTTTTACGCAGTCTTAAATGAAGCCGATGTAAACCACTAAACCTTCAACATTTTTTCTTGCCTAAAACTATTTTCATTCCCACTGAACCCCAGGATTTACTAGCCACTTGGGTATAATTGGAAACACGCATTTAGTAATTTTTGGCAAATTGGCTGTATATTACATTAAGTTGTGATTTAGGTCTAACATTATTTGGTAAATTGTAACAAATAACTGGCTTCAGGTGAAAATGACTCCAAACAGCTAAAAAAGTAACTAAACTACTTTAAATCTAACACATCTTGCATATCATAAAGTCCTGCAGGTTTATTTCTCAACCAGCCTGCAGCTCTTATAGCGCCTAGTGCAAAGGTCATTCTTGAACTCGCTTTATGGGTTAATTCGAGCCTTTCGCCCATTGTAGCGAAATAGGTGGTATGTTCTCCTACTATATCGCCTCCTCTTAGTACCGAATAACCAATCTCATTTTGCGATTTAGCAGTTTCCACTTGGCTGCGGTCGTATACAGCAACTTCGTCGTGATCCCAGCCTTTAGCGTGTGCGATTGACTCGCCTATTGCGAGTGCTGTACCCGACGGCGCATCTATTTTGTGCCGATGATGTGCTTCAAATATTTCAATATCTAAATCATCACCCAATTTAGTTGCAGCTGTTTGCACAAGGTTCAGTAATACATTGACGCCTACACTGTAATTTCGCGCAAATACAATAGGAATATGCTTAGCTGCATCGTGTAATTGCGCCATATCATCGCTTGTTAAACCGGTTGTACCAATAACCATAGGAATTTTGTGTGTCAAAGCAATTTTTAAATGGTTTTTCATTCCAGCTGGAAGCGTAAAGTCGATTAAAACATCTACATTATCTATTGTACTTTCATCGCTAAAGCTTATATTTTTATCGGCTGCACTATTTATCTGGTTTACATTAATGCCTAATAACGATGAACTGCTGCGAACGTATGCACCTGTAAGTTGTGTTTGCTCTTTAATTGTCGCGGCTTCTAATAGAGCTAAGCCCATTCTGCCATTAGCACCAAAAACACCTATTCGATTTGTAGTCATTGTTTTTACCTAATTTAAATTTGAATCCGTTTTTTACTAATCTGAGTATATATCCGGAGCATCGCAAATACGCGCTTGGGCATTTTTATGCAGTTGGATAAATATTAATCGCTGAAAATCGCGTTGCTTTGTAGATATTATCTAAAAGTCATGCAATAGTCAGGTAAGCCTTTAATTAAATAATAATAACAATACCAGTTTACTTTAGCCATCTATACATTTAAACTTCTCTTTCGCGTCGATTTGGTCTTTGGCTTGCGGGCGCTGCATTCATCTAACTTTGTTATTGATTAACTCAGTTAGGCGGTTTGCTAAATTCAGCTAAAAGAGAAATTTTTGGCTGTTGTAAATTAACTGGTTTCGAGGATTATGATGCAGCCATCATTTAACAAAAACAAAGCAATACTTTCTTTACTACCCCTTTTAACCTTTGTCGCTCTGTTTTTAGGCTCAGGTTTATATTTGCAATCACAAGGGGTTGATTACGCTTTTTATCAGCTTCCTGCTCCAGTGGCTATACTCCCTGCCATTATGCTGGCCTTTATTTTAAACAAAGGCACGGTTAATCAATGCGTCGAAACCTTTATAAAAGGCGCAGGCCACAACAATATTATTACCATGTGTTTGATTTACTTACTTGCTGGGGCATTTTCTGCCGTTGCAAGTGCAACAGGTGGTGTAGATGCGGTCGTTAATGCTGGCTTATCGCTTATTCCGCCAGCTTTATTACTCCCTGGTTTGTTTTTAATTGCGGCCGTTGTTTCTACCGCAATGGGAACGTCAATGGGAACGATTGGTGCCATTGGTCCGATTGCCTATGCGGTATCAATTAAAACAGGTATCGATCCTGCTCTTATGGCCGGTACAATCGTATCAGGCGCCATGTTTGGTGACAATTTATCGATTATTTCAGACACGACTATTGCAGCCACACGTACACAGGGCTGTGAAATGAAAGACAAGTTTAAAGAAAATCTTAAAATTGCAGTCCCTGCTGCAATACTGACTATTGGCTTGTTGTTTTATTTAACACCTGCTGCTCAAGTTGTTGAAACCAAGGATTACGATATTTGGTTAGTACTTCCGTATGCCTTTATTTTAGTGTTAGCAGTTGCTGGCTTGAACGTATTTGTGGTGTTATTTAGTGGTATTATTTTCGCTGCACTTATGGGCTTTACAGGAAGTTATGAAGGCGCAAGCTTTGTAAAAGATATTTACAAAGGCTTTACCGATATGCAGGAGATATTTTTACTCTCTATGTTTATTGGTGGCTTATCTGAATTTATTCGTATTAATGGTGGCCTTGATTACATCGCTCAAAAAATTCAAGCAATTACAAAAATCATTGCCAAATGGCACCGCAAAGTGGCAGATCAATTAGGTATTGCAGCTCTCGTTATGACAAGTAATGTGTGTATTGCGAATAATACAGTGTCGATTATTGTCGCGGGACCTATTGCCAAAAAGCTTGCTGATGACGGTGAAATAAGCGGTAAACGCTCTGCGAGTTTACTGGATATATTTGCTTGTGTAACACAGGGCTCACTGCCTTATGGCGCGCAAGCACTTCTGTTAGGTGCTACCTTTAAAATTAGTCCGTGGGAAGTATCAACGTCCTCTTATTACTGTTTTATTCTAGCCTTTACTGCCATTGCTATTATTTGCTTGCGTCGTAATAAAGCGTAATAAAGCGTAATATATTAACGAGTAATTATGTTGCAGCATTACCGGTAGCTGCAACATATGTTAAATTAACACTCAACAAATCAATCACCTCTGCTATAATTGCCGCTTACCAGATAACCTAACATTATAGTTATAAATCATTATGAAATTTAAAACACTACTTCCTCTGCTTAGCGTGTGTTCGCTTGCATTAACATCGTCTGCTTTGGCTGCAAGTTGGAGCAGTACTGCATTACACGTTAATAATGGCGCTCAAAAAAACCCTTTTACTAAGAAAAAATCAAACACAACCGTTTACTCTATTCAGCATGCTTCTGGCTATGAGTTTGGTGATAATTTTTTCTTTATTGATTACAGTAACGACGTAAAGGACGATGGCTACCAAGATGATGATTTTTACGGCGAGGGATACTCAACCGTCAGTTTATCTGCACTTTATGATGAAAGAGTAGGCACCGGTAGCTTGTTAGATGTTGGTTTAACGGCTGGAATTAATGTTGCGCACGATGCCAAAGTAGTCAAATACTTACCCGGTGTAAAACTAAGCTGGGATGTACCTGGATTTAATTTTTTATCTACACTTGTTACAGCCTATATTGACGACAGCGAGGGTGTTGCTAAAGGCGGCGCACCTATTGAAACAAATAGCTGGATGTTTGATGTCGCTTTTGAATACCCTTTCACTATTGGCTCTCATAAGTTTAGTTTTAAAGGGCATGCCGAATACATTGCAAAGCGTGAAGATGAGTTTGGTAACAACGTAGAAGCGTGGATACTCGCCCAGCCTATTTTGGTCTGGGATATGGGCCATGCCCTAGCAATGAAAGAGAATACCTTACTGCTTGGTATGGAGCTGCAATACTGGCACAACAAGCTAGGTACCGAAGTGACCGAGTCGGTTCCGCAAATACATGTAGAGTGGACATTTTAAATAACAAAGTAAATTAAAAAGTGCGAACCATTTCGCACTTTTTTAAGTTCAAAACTATATATCTTATCCAAGTATTAACCTACCGGCAATTAACTGAGAAATAGTCTTCCCCACTCTTTACTTCTAACTCAGGAAAGTAATTTATCAGACGATTATAGCTTTCTCTATAACGGATTTTGAGAGCAAATGCAGCTCGAAGGTGTTGCGGTTCAATGTGAACTCCATTGCGATTAAAAAAGTCTATAAATGCTTTATTTTTCTTATTTTCATAGGTAATTGGATCACCGGAATGAATAGAAAGTGCTGAATAATTTTGGATAAAGAAATAAAGAGGATCCAGTTCATTATCATTGAAAACAACGCCACCCAGCCTAGTGTTTAATATCGCGAAGGGCTCAAAAACGCCTTCAGCTGCAAATCTATTCAATAAAACCTGCGCATCTTTTAACTGCTCAAAATTTAATGAATTAAGCCACAAAGTTACTCCTTTTAATCCTGCAAATTCTCCTAACAATTCAGAATGGCTACTTACCGGTTTCAAACCTACATTACTTAGTCTAGCTATAATTTCTTGCTCATTTAAGCTAGTTGCTTGTAGGTAATCTCGAGCAATAAAAACGGCTAAAATAGATTTTGTTTCAGGTAACAAAACAGGTAAATCTAAGGATTCTAAATCGAGTTCTTCCAACGAGGAGTTTTGATTACCAATTGCTTGATTAATTACCTTACTCACTGCAGCAAATTGACTTTTTATTAACGGTAGGTTTTGTAAAACTTTTTTATTTTTACAGTGCTCAAACTCAGGTGAAGATTTAATCTTTGCAATAAAAGGTTGGTCTATAAATGTTTCAATTTCATTGAGTGTTAATTCACGGCTTGTAAACCAATCCTTCGTTGATTGACACTTTTTGAGGCTCAGTTGTTGCTCGGCAGTTAATTCAGATTCTTTTATGTTTAGTTGCAATATAGGATTCGGTTTCTCTATATCATCGACTAAAACAATTTTAATAACTATGCCTTCGTCATTTAATTTCTCAACGCCCTTATTGACTTCTTCGTTACTAAACCAAGGGTGTGTAACTTTTTGATAAAAAACCTGCTTCTTTAATAACCCTAAAAGAGTGAAGAACAATTGATGCTCTGTTAGATCAGTAATTTCATAATCTTCACTACCTATAATAGTGAGAAAAGTTAATGCTAATTTATTATCGAAGTTTACATCAGATAACATTAAATCAGGGTAACGCTGCAAAAGCAGAATAGCGGATTGTAGCTGCTGTTTAGTCAACAACAGATTTAAAATTGAATTTAAAGGAGAAAGTTGATTATTATTAAGTACCTCATATGGAATTTCTGAAAAAGTCCGTTCAATTTCGTTAAAAATTTCTACTGCAGGGGTATTTGTTGAGTTGACCTTTTTGTAAATCGTATCTGTAGGTAAGTTTTTCCAAAGTATATCTAATGAGCCTGTGTAATCGACAACTGTTGTTATGTTTGTGTCAGGTGCGTTAACGTAACTGTATTGAGAGATTAACCTTTCGCTATTTGGTATTGATTGCAAAATAGGCAGCAACTTTTCAACTGACTCTGCTAATGCCGCTTTATCATACCAGTCTTTAGCTACTGACCAGTGACTCGAAAACCATATAGCCTCGGCTACCTGCTTTGCCGTATACCCATTTTTAAATGCTTGTAAAGCTTTGAACTCAATATCACGCTTATTATTATCTCGTAGCTGATACTGTGTATAATTTAGCTCTTCGCATTGAGCATCAGTCGGGATATCAGTAGGAAATGGTTGTTTAAAATAAATATTTTTGCCGTTTGTGTTATTCCCGAAATTAGCTTTTAGTTTTTTAATATCAACCTTAGCTTCTGCTTGTGTAAGTGGGGTTGAATTTTGATGCTTACTGGATAATATACTAAAAGCCGTAATTAGACTTACCAAAACAACGCTAGTGATTACTACTATTTTTTTCATCCTTGGATTTTCCTATTTTTAGCCTGTTACAAACGACATATTTTCATTTTCAAGTTAGTTTGATTAAGCCCGCAAACTAATGTTAAACGAGCTTATAAGGTTTTGTTAAAGCTTACACTGCGGGTTTTTACCCTGTGTTTTAGCTGTACTTTGCTCGCCGAGTGCTTTACTCATTTGCGCTTGTAAGTTTTTAATACGATTACTTGGTGCAGGGTGAGTTGATAAAAACTCAGGTGTTGCACCACTGCCTGCTTTTCCCATATTTTGCCAAAGTGTTACTGACTCTTGAGGGTTAAAACCTGCTTGTGCCATTAAATCTAAACCAATTTCATCCGCTTCTGATTCATGAGAGCGACTAAATGGTAAAACAACACCGTACTGCGCACCTAAGCCTAAACCTTGCATAATTTCATTACGGTATTGTATGTTACCCATTTCAAGTGCTGCACTACCAAGCTGCATACCTGTTTGTAAAATAGAACTTTGTGAGACCCGTTCATTTGAATGCTCAGCAATAACGTGACCTACTTCGTGTCCGAGCACGGTTGCTAATTGATCTTGATTCGTGGCTATTTTTAATAGGCCTGTGTGCACGCCAATGTAACCGCCAGGCAATGCAAACGCATTGGCTGACTCGTCTTCAAATACAACCACTTCCCAATTTTGAGATGCATATTCTTTAGGTAATACGGCGACTACTTTTTCAGCAATACAATTTACATAAGCATTTGTTTTTGAATCTTTATTGATTGGCTGATTTTTTTTCATATCAGCAAAACTCGCAGTGCCCATTTCGCTCATCTGTTGATCTGAGTAAAGTGCTATTTGTGTGCGCCCTGTCGGTGATGTTTTACAGCCAGCTAAAACCGCCGTGGCGAGTACGGCAAGTACTAATTTTTTCATTGTATTTTTCCAACTCATTATTTTTTATTACTTGTAGAATAGCAAACGCAGTGCCCGTTTTAAATATTTGCTTTGCGAGTGGCTGCATTAGGGTGCATTTGGCTTTTAATAAATCATGGCTCTGTTGAATGTTCTTGCCAAAAAAAAGCAATAACAACACATGAATACTGACAATACACGATGAAATGATAAACTTAGCAGGCAAACTAAGTTTATCAAAATACAATGCCCTGTTACACTATAAGCCTTGTTTTAGTAATGATTGAGTTTATACATGGACGCCGCGGTCTCGTCTTTTAATACCCGTATTTTATTGCCTTTGTTAGCCAGTATTGTAGCAATTACCCCATTGGCTATTGATATGTACTTACCAGCAATGTTGGTCATTGCAAACGATTTACAAACAAGCATGCCAAATGTGCAAATCTCTCTAAGCATTTATTTAGCGGGCTATTCATTAGGTATGCTCTTTTTTGGGCCTATAGCCGATCAAATTGGTCGTCGTAAACTTGCTAAAATAGGTTTAACGTTATTTGGTGCAAGCTCACTTGCACTCGCATTTACCACCGAAATACACGCTTTTTGGATACTAAGAGCAATACAAGCATTCACAGGTGCAGCCGCCACAGTGGTTGTCCCTGGCATTATTAGGCATATGTATCAGAAAAATACGGCTAAGGGCATGTCTTATGTGTCTATGATCATGATGATAGCCCCATTACTTGCGCCTTCTATTGGTTCATTAATTTTAGGGGTTTCTTTGTGGTCGACTATTTTTTTAGTGCTAGCTGCATATAGCTTTATTATTTTAGCCTTTGTACAAGTGTATTTAATCGATATTCCAATCCACACAAATGAAAAAAAAGGTTTAGCGCTTTTCTTCGATAGTTACAAAATAATATTAAGCAATAAAGAAGCTCGTGCAGATATTTTAAGCTCTATGTTTGTATCGTTCGGCTTTTTTTGCTTTTTAACTTCAGTGCCTTTTGTATACCTTGATTTATTTAAAGTATCGGAGCAATTATTTGGAGTATTGTTTGCTTTTAACGTAATGGCGCTTATGTTTGGTAACTTTTTGAACACGCGTATAGTGCCGCGTATTGGCTCGCGTAAAATGCTCTACTACGGCCTAATATGTGGATTGCTTTCAGGTGGTGCGTTGTTAACATTTAGCTTACTGCACATGCCGCTTTATTACATTGTGGCAAGCATTGCACCGCTAATGATGAGTTTAGGTATCACGGCAAGTAATGCCGACTCACTAATTTTAATGAAGTTTGAGAAAAATACAGGGACGGCTACAGCGGTTATTGGCACTCTGCGCTTTGGGAGTGGTGCCCTAGTTGGCCCACTATTGGCCATTATGCATGCAAAAAGTGCTGTGCCTTTTTCGAGCCTGATGTTCAGCGCAGTCGTTTTAACGATTCTAGTGCAGTGGTTCCACTATTTGAAAGACAAAAAAAATGCCTCGTTATGAGGCATTTTATAAACTCATTAAAGGGCTAAATTAAGCATCAGCCGCTTTAGAAACCATAACCATCGCAGGGCGTAATAAACGACCATTTAATGTGTAACCTTTTTGCATAACAGCAAGCACTGTATTTGGTGTCACATCATTACTTGGCTGAATAGACATTGCTTGATGAAAATCTGGATTAAACTGCTCACCTTGTGGGTTTACAATTTCAACACCAAATTTAGATACAGCGTCATTAAAGCTCTTAACTGTCATATCAATGCCTTCAAGCAACGGCTTTAACGTGTCGTTTTCTTTATCAGAAAATTCAATAGCACGCTCAAGGTTGTCAATTACAGGTAGTAATTCGTTAGCAAATTTTTCTAGTGCAAATTTATGCGCTTTTTCTACATCTTGTGCTGCACGACGACGAATATTATCTACGTCAGCGGCTGCGCGAACAACACCATCTTTTTGATCAGCAATAGTTTGCTTAGCGGCTTCAAGCTCTGCATACAGCATTGCAATCTCAGCTTCAGGGCTTTGCTCTTGCTCTGCATGTTGCTCGGCGGCTTCTACAGCAGCTTCTACATCAGCCTGCATTTTTGAGATTTCTTCGTTCAATTCTACTTCTTGTTCAGGGTTTTGTGTCTGCTCAGACATAAAATACGTGCTCCAATTCTTTTCATCTGCGGTAATTATGGGGATTGAATAAAAAGATTCAAGAGTTAGATGTCTCAATTAATTTAAATTCTTGAATTATTTCTTCAATTTGCGCTGATTTAGGGCAAATTATACAAAAGCGGCTTTGGTATTCTTGATTTTGAAAATACGGCACACTTATTACAATTAATTCATCGCACTCAGTAAAAGGTAATTTTTCGCTGTTAAGTACCGATAAGCCGTTTTTAAAAGCCAGCTTATCTTCAACATAATTTAAAAATGAAACGCCAACATTTAAGCTTTGTTCACAATCAATTTGTTTATAAAGATAGTTTTCGCCTACGACTATGCTGTTATCTGAACCTAGCTTTTGACTTAGCTGGCGTGTCCATTGATTAAGTGAATCATGACAATTACGGGGAGCCGTATTGGCCATAGCTTGCATACGATACAAGCCTTCCATTAAGGTTTGTTGGCTAAATACAGTATTCAGCCATGTTGCAAACTGAAAACGAACAGAGTCTGATGAATCGTGAGGTTTATCAATACAAATATTGTGGCTCTGCCCTGCTCTGTCTATTAATAAAATTAGCCAATCGGTTGAATCAAAATCAAGCACTTCTACTCTAAATACTTGCTGCGAACTTGCTTGTGGTAAGCCAACACAACAACACACTTGATATTTTTGACTTAACCCATGGGCTAGTTCAACAAGCTGGGCTTGCTCTGGTTGCCAATAATTAGCGATGTCGCCAAGGGTAAAAAACTCATCAAACCAATAGTCAAACCCTTCATTTGTAGGCACTCTGCCTGCGGATGTATGAGGTGAATACAGTAAGCCCACTTTTTCTAAACGAGCCATAGCGTTACGTACCGTAGCCGAACACACAGCCATGCCTTTAAGTTTGGCAATTTTTGTTGATGGCACGGGTAACCCCTCACCATTACAGTACATATTCATAACAGCTGAAAAAATTTGCTGATCTCGTGGATTTAGTTTCATGTTATCTACATCTTGTTGCATGATTGATATATCGGGGCGTTTACTGTTATTTCAAGTCCATAGCTTGCTGCAACCTAGTAACATAATTAGGGCGTGTTAGCAGGACGCGGAAGATTTGCGCGATTTTTACATTGATGTCAGCCATTAGAGAAACGCAGGAGCAACTACCGAGCCCACTAGGTTACAAATCTCGCGCCGCGATTAAATCACCCCTAGATTAAACAAATTTCAATCCACAAAGATCAACACGCCCTCGTTAGTGGTGTAATTAAGTCGTATTAATTTAGCTAAAATCTGTATTTTCAAACACTTCTCTTTTGGGTTACTCTACAAAGACTAAAACTTACCGTGTGTACATTATGGACTCTCCTTTTAAAACCATTGGCCTTATTGGCAAACCAAATCACCCAGGGGCTGCGGCAACACTACAACGCCTGCATACATTTTTACTTGCGCTTGGTTTTGCAGTTATTGTAGAAAAACGCACTGGCGGACAATTAGTGGATGTGCCTAATAATAAGCTCGTTAAGTTAGTTGATTTAGGTGAGCAAGCTGATCTTGCTATTGTAGTAGGCGGCGATGGCAACATGCTAGGGGCTGCTCGCGTGCTGGCCCGTTTTGATGTCGCTGTAATTGGTGTAAATAGAGGGAATTTAGGCTTTTTAACTGATTTGAACCCTGAAGGCTTTGAACCCAGTTTGGAGCAAGTCTTAAGCGGTGATTTTATTGAAGAAAAACGCTTTTTATTAGAAGTAGAAGTATATCGTCATAATGAGCTAAAAAGTGCAAATTCAGCAGTAAACGAAGCCGTTTTACATGCTGACAAAGTCGCGCACATGATTGAGTTTGAAGCCTTTATTAATCATGACTTTGTATTTTCGCAGCGTTCAGATGGCTTAATTGTATCTACACCAACAGGCTCCACGGCTTATTCACTTTCAGGCGGTGGTCCAATTTTAACGCCTGAACTCAATGCTATTTCACTGGTACCTATGTTTCCACACACATTGTCGAGTAGACCGCTAGTTGTTGATGCCGATAACGAAGTACGTTTAAAGCTCAGCCTCGAAAATACAGATAGCTTACAAGTTAGTTGCGACAGTCACGTAGTACTTGCGGTATTACCTGGTGATGAAGTGGTAATTAAAAAAGCCGATAAAAAACTGCGTTTAATTCACCCAAAAAATTACTCTTACTATAACGTTTTGCGCACAAAATTAAATTGGGGTAGCCGTTTGTACTAATTTTATTGCCAAGCGTAATACTTTCGAGCAAAATATACTAAAATAATAAATTATCTTTTAGGAACTAGTAGTAATGACGTATGTTGTATTTTTTACATTCTTATTATTAATAACGCTACTTGGTAGCTACTTAGTCGTAGAAAAAAATCGTCGTATAGCAATTGAAGCTAAGAAAAAGCTTTTTAATGATCGAGTATCCAAAACAAGTCTGCGTTTAAAACTCAAACTGAACGAATTATTAGAAGCAAAAGTGATCCGCCCTAAATATGTCCCTAAAATACAAGCCATTGTAAATAATTTTTTTGTGGTACAGGGTCATACAGACGAAAACTTGCAAAAATTAGAAAGTATCACCGATTTACTTATCAATATTTTGTCTCATGAATTGAGTAAAACCTACGAAACATCATCAAGCAGTACTTTCGCTGATAACATACAGTACTTTGTATCTGAGCTTCCACCACAAGGGATCTTATACAACAAAGTTTTTTACACTGAGACCCTCCCCTCATTAATTATTCTTCTTAGGACTGCTGAGCTTGCTGAGCCCGCTGAAAATAACATGCCACAGCAAATATCGAATGAAGAACAATCAGCTCAAGAAGCCAATGCTGCTTAAATAATAAAAAATTAATTTGCAAAAAACCAAAACACTGTATAAATTAACAGTTAATTGACTGGATGGATAAACAGTATGTTAATTGGTTTAGAAGTTAAAAATTTTGCAATCGTAAGTAATTTAAGCACAGAGTGGCAAAGCGGCATGACCGCCATTACCGGAGAAACAGGTGCTGGTAAGTCTATTGCTATTGATGCGCTTTCTTTGTGCTTAGGTGAACGCGCAGAAGCCTCTGCGGTTCGCCCCAATACCGACAAAGCAGAAGTGTGCGCTCAGTTTGATTTAAGTGACCTTCCGCTTGCACAAGCTTTTTTAGAGCATCACATGTTAGGTAATGCCGATAACGAATGCTTGTTACGACGAGTGGTGTGTAAAAATGGTCGTAGTAAAAGCTACATTAATGGCAGTGCAGTCACTGCTGCTCAATTAAAAGAGCTTGGCCAATATCTTATTTCTATTCATGGGCAACATGCGCACCAGCACCTTTTGAAAGCCGAACATCAACTACAACTACTTGATGCCTATGCAGGGCATCACCACCTAGTTAATAGTGTTAGTCAAAACTATAAACAATTTGCGAGTTTACAAAAAGAATTTAAACATCTAGAACAACAGCAATTACAGCAGGCAGCCCAAAAACAACTCCTAGAATACCAAGTTGCTGAACTCGACGAGTTTGCATTACAAGAAGGCGAGTTTGAACAAATAGAAGCAGAGCATTACAAACTCAGCAATAGCCAAACTATCTTAGAAGCCTGTCAGCGTGAACTACAACATTTATACGAAAGTGATGAACAAAATGCATGTTCGTTATTACAACACAGTGCTCAACAATTTACAGAGCTGGCTCAGTACGACGAAAGCTTAGCCAGTGTTGCTGCCTTACTTGCTGAAGCAGCGGTTCAAGTAGAAGAAGCAAGCCGTGAAGTACGTAGTTATACTGAGCAAGCTGATTTAGATCCGGCTCGTTTAGTTGAAGTAGAAAATAGGCTAGGCGGTGCAATGGATTTAGCGCGTAAGCACCATATAAAACCACAAGCCCTTGTTGAGTTTCATCAATCTATTTCACAGGAGTTAGAATCAATTAGTAATAATAACTCTCGGTTGGAACAACTAGAATCTGAAATAGAAAATGCGCTAGTACACTATCAGCAAACAAGTGAGCAACTAAGTCAAAGCCGTAAAGAGTATGCCAATACACTCAATACCTTGATCAGTGAAAGTATGGCAAATCTCTCAATGGAAAACGGTGTATTCGAGATAGCTTTAATTCAAGAAACAGATCGTGTGCCAAATAATTTAGGCTACGACAATGTATCTTTTTTAGTGTCAACCAACCCTGGTCAGCCGCTCCAGCCTCTTGCAAAAGTAGCGTCAGGTGGTGAACTTTCGCGTATCAGCCTTGCTATTCAAGTGATCATCGCGCAAAAAGTAACAACGCCAACACTCATTTTTGATGAAGTAGATGTGGGTATATCGGGTCCTACCGCATCGGCTGTAGGCAAACTTTTACGTCAATTGGGTAAGTCTACTCAAGTTATTTGTGTCACCCACTTACCGCAGGTCGCTAGTAGTGCGCACCAGCAATTTTTTGTAGCGAAAGAAATTGCACAAGGCGAAACGTTTACCAATATGTTGCCTTTAAATAAAGATGGTCGAGTAAATGAAATAGCGAGATTATTAGGAGGCGATAACGTAAGTAAAACAGCCAAAGCAAACGCAAAAGAATTAATAAAAGCGCACGCTTAAACCAACAAAATAATTACGGGGCACTCTGTTTAAGTTTTTCTATACATTTGTTCTGTATAAGAAATTTTTAACGTAGTTACATCCCCTCAATTGATTAAGTATTATTACGGATTGGTATAAGGATAAGTGAAATGGCAAGTGATTTACTTTTTATGTGCTTTGTTGTGGGTTGGTTATTGCTAACATTAAGTATTTTTCTAACTCTCTTTAGTCGCTTTAAACACACTAAATTTAAACAACATTTATTCCGGTTTTTAAATGTTGTTTTATTACTACAAACAGCTGTAGGGGTAATCTATCTGATGAATACTTCTGATAATAGCGTTATTGGCTACTGGAGCATTTTAGCTTCACAAGTAATTTGTAACTTACTATGTTATATGAGCGTAAAGCGCCGTATAGCTAAAATAAAACCGTCTCTTGACTATTTTTCTATGGATTAAGCGACACCCAAAAACATGATTAAGAGCAAGTTCTGTTTTTTCCTTGCTCTTTTGCTGTATAAAGTAATTCATCAGCGTGCTTAATATCAAGATCGATAGAACGCGCTTCTTGACACTGAATAACACCTATACTAATTGTCAAATTGACACTTTCTGGCAATTCACATATTGAGTTGTTTTTAAGCGAAGCATGTATTTTATTGGCAACCTCTACCCCTTTTTCTTTTACTGCGTTGGGTATTGCAATTAGAAACTCCTCCCCTCCCCAACGAGAAACAAGTGCTTTATCTGGTATATTTTGCTTTAACGTATTCGCTAAATGAGTAAGCGCTTCGTCACCAATATCGTGACCATACACATCATTAATTTTTTTAAAGTTATCTACGTCACAAAGCATGATAACAAAAGGGGTTTGGTCTCGTGATAAAGCCAGCTTAAATTCTTCTAGCTTCTTCATTGTATACCGTCGATTCGGCAAGTTAGTTAGTGGGTCTATTGTGGCTAACACCTCATTTTTTTGGCTTAAAGCAATAATCTTGTCATTATATTTTTCTCTTGTGTACTCATAAAAAGCACTTAACATCGCAACAATTACAAATGAAAACAGTACTCTATATGTATATTGATTAGGTTCGTAATTATAAATATCAAAGGCGTCAGCAAAATAAAACGCTAAAATTACCGCAATCAAAAATAAAACAATATCAAAAGTACCGCGCTTTAATCCTCGAATAGAAAATGTGACTGGAGAAACAATAAATATCCAGATAGGTCCAGTCCCTTCAACCCCCCCTGTGAGCACCAAATAAATCATTAAAACGTATAGATTATAAAGAATTGTATTTGCAGATTTTTCAACGTTTATATAACTAATCAATGCCCACATATAAATAAAAGATGAGCACAATAGCATCATAAAAAGTAAATGTTCGCCATTAGTAAACGCAATGCAAGACATTGAAAATGTCGCTATAAAGCCTATTAATGAAAACAGTCTTACAATTAGTGTTCTTTCCGTTTTGTCTGAATATTCGTACATAATTAAGAGAGTTTTCTTTTGTTAAATTATAAGTTTAATATTAGAGCCTGTTTATCTTTCGAGGTTAAATTTTCAGCAGACTATTTGGTATTTAGGCAAGGCAGAGCCTATGTAGCGTGGTTATTCCCCATAAATAGGATAGCGTAGGATAAATGCCAAACATGCGCAGCCTGAAGGATTCTGCCTAGGGTCAATTTACTCTTTGTTGCTTAGTTTTTAATGATATTAACATTTGTGATTAGCACAAACGTTTAATAAGCAATTTTAATTTTGGACTCCCTTGCTTTTTAAATCAAGGCATAAACATAGTGAATTAATATATAAACATAAAAAATTATGCCGTTATTGCTATTTATTTCTCTCTTTGTATTTATAAAGCTTGTAATACCAACCGACATAACCATTTGAAAAGTTAAATGAATTAAAGCCCTCCATAACGTCGTTAAATTGACCCTATATTTAAGCAGATTGGTATAAAATAAATTATAAAACAAAAAAGCAAACCCTAAGGTTTGCTTTCTTTAGCATAAAAATAAATAACGTTATTACACTTTTAAATAATCCATAATACCTTCAGCTGCATTACGTCCTTCAAAAATAGCGGTGACAACCAAATCAGATCCTCTCACTATATCGCCACCTGCAAATATTTTCGGATTAGTGGTTTGATGTGTAAATTCACCGTGCTCTGGGGCGTTAATACCGCCCCAGTGGTTTATCTCTACATCGTACTTTTCTAACCAATCCATTTTGTGAGGTTGGAAACCAAACGCCATAATAACTTGGTCTGCTTCAATAATATGCTCTGAGCCAGGCACCTCTTCAGCGCGGCTTCTGCCTTTTTCGTCAGGTTCGCCTAATTTAGTTTTAACCATTTTAACGCCGGTTACTTTCCCTTTATCGTTCAGTACAATGCCTTTAGGCTGAACGTTATACGTAAATATCACGCCTTCTTCTTTCGCGTTTTTAACTTCGCGTTTAGAGCCCGGCATGTTTTCTTTATCACGACGATACGCACATGTTACTTTAGCTGCATTTTGACGAATAGATGTACGCACACAATCCATTGCCGTATCGCCACCACCTAGTACAACTACTTTTTGATTAGCCATATCTATACAAGGTTGATTTGTCTCGTCGTAACCCATCACGCGGTTAGTGTTACCGATTAAGAATGGTAGAGCATCGTGTACACCAGCTGCATCTTCATTTTCAAGACCTGCACGCATACTTTGATACGTACCCACACCTACAAATACAGCGTCGTAATCAGCTAAAATTTGCTCAAGCTTAATATCAACACCTACTTCAATATTTAACTTAAATTCTACGCCCATTTCAGTGAATACTTCACGGCGCTTTTGCATTACTGATTTTTCAAGCTTGAAAGAAGGAATGCCAAAGGTGAGCAGTCCGCCAATTTCTGGATGACGATCAAACACCACTGGTTTAACGCCGTTACGCACCAAAATATCAGCACACCCTAATCCTGCTGGGCCTGCACCTATAATGGCTACTTTTTTGTCGGTCCATGTTACATAAGACATATCAGGCTTCCAGCCCATTTTAAATGCCTCATCAGTAATATATTTTTCGATATTACCAATTGTAACCGCACCAAACTCCTCATCGAGCGTACACGCGCCTTCACATAGTCTGTCTTGCGGGCAAACACGTCCACAAACCTCTGGCAAACTATTGGTACGATGAGATAGCTCAGCTGCTTCTATAATGCGGCCCGTACGTATTAACTTTAACCATTGTGGAATGTAGTTATGCACTGGGCATTTCCACTCACAGTATGGGTTACCACAATCTAAACAACGGTCAGCTTGTGAGTTAACTTGATTTTCAGAAAAGGGTTCGTAAATTTCTACGAAAGACTTTTTACGTGACGAAATTGGTTTTTTGCGCGGGTCTACACGCTGCACGTCTATAAATTGATATACATTTTCGCTCATACGGCCCCCTTATTGCGCTTGAACACGTAGTTCAGCACTACTGCGGGCGCGGTGCCCGAGTAAACTTTTTACGTCACTGGATATTGGTTTTACTAATTTGAACATCGGTAAGTACAATTCAAAGTTAGCCAAAATGCTCTCTGCTCTGCACGAACCCGTAAGCTCTAAATGCTCAGCAATTAAGCCGCGTAAATGCTCTTGATGCGATGTTAACTTTTCAAGTGTGACTATTTCTACTAGCTCTGGATTAATGCGTTTTTCAAAGTCATTACGTTCATCTAAAATGTACGCAAAGCCACCGGTCATGCCCGCACCAAAGTTAACGCCTACATTGCCAAGTACACATACAACGCCGCCAGTCATGTATTCACAACCGTTATCACCGACGCCTTCGACAACGGCTTGCACACCTGAGTTACGCACTGCAAAACGCTCGCCAGCACAACCTGCAGCAAACAGTTTGCCGCCTGTTGCACCGTATAAACACGTGTTGCCTGCAATTGTGGCTTTATGGCTTTCGAAAGACGAGCCAAGTGGTGGACGAATAACTAGCTTGCCACCTGCCATGCCCTTACCTACGTAGTCGTTAGCGTCGCCAACCAGTGTCATTTCAAGGCCACCGGCATTCCACACACCAAATGATTGACCCGCAGTACCGTGTAGCTCAATTGCTACAGGATCTGCCGCCATGCCTTGGTTACCGTATTTATCAGCAATGTAGCCCGAAAGCATTGCACCGACCGATCTGTCGGTATTACAAATACGGCTCACCAGTGAAATACCGCTTGAAGCATCAATTGCCTCTTGCGCCTTAGCAAGTAGGCTCTCATTAAGCTTTCCTAAATAATGCGAGCTATTAGGTGCACTACAATACAGTGTTTCACCTGTTGGGTTATTCGGCTGAGCAATAACAGATGATAAATCGATTTTCTTCTGTTTTGCTGTTTTACCTTCAATTTCTTCTAGTAAATCTAGTCGACCAATTAGGTCTGTTAAATTTGCAACCCCTAAACTTGCCATAATCTCACGCGCTTCTTGCGCTATAAACTTAAAGTAGTTCATCGCCATTTCTGGTAAGCCATGGTAATGCTTTTGACGAAGTGTTTCGTCTTGTGTTGCAACACCCGTTGCACAGTTATTTAAATGACAAATACGTAAGTATTTACAACCAAGCGCAACCATTGGACCTGTACCAAAACCAAAGCTCTCGGCGCCTAAAATAGCGGCTTTAATAATATCTAAACCTGTTTTTAAGCCACCATCTGTTTGTAAGCGAATACGATGACGAAGGCCATTTTCAACAAGTGCCTGCTGCGTTTCAGCAAGACCAAGCTCCCAAGGGCTACCAGCATATTTAACAGAAGTAAGCGGACTTGCGCCTGTGCCGCCATCATAGCCAGAAATAGTAATTAAATCGGCATAGGCTTTAGCAACACCTGTTGCAATGGTTCCTACGCCTGGTTCTGAAACCAGTTTTACAGAAATAAGTGCGTTTGGGTTTACTTGTTTTAAATCGAAAATCAGCTGTGCTAAATCTTCAATTGAATAAATATCGTGATGCGGTGGTGGCGAAATTAACGTAACACCTGGTACTGAATAACGCAGCTTTGCAATATAAGGTGTCACTTTTTCACCTGGTAACTGCCCGCCTTCACCTGGTTTTGCACCTTGCGCCACTTTAATTTGGATGATGTCAGCACTGCGTAAATAATGTGGCGTTACACCAAATCGACCTGAAGCCACTTGCTTGATACGCGAGTTTTTCTCGGTACCATAACGTAGTTTATCTTCGCCGCCTTCACCTGAGTTTGAACACCCCCCTAAGCGGTTCATTGCAATTGCTAGTGCCTCATGCGCCTCTGGCGATAAGGCACCAATACTCATTGCTGCTGAGTCAAAACGCTTATATAGGTTTTCTGCAGATTCTACTTTATCAATGCTTATACCTTGTTCAGGTAATTTAAGCGCTAACATATCGCGAAGCGTTGCTATTGGACGATTATTAACTAAATCAGTGTACGCACTGTAGTCTTTATAATCACCTGAGCGAACCGCTTTTTGCAGTGTTTGAATAACATCTGGATTATAAGCATGATACTCACCACCGTGAACGTACTTAAATAAACCACCGTGGCTTAATAATTTACGCTTACTTAAAGCAAGTTTGTGCAAGCTCTGCTGATCGTCATCAAAGTCTGTAAAACAGGCGCCTTGAATACGACTTGCCACGCCTTTAAAGCACATTTGTACAATGGCATCAGATAGACCCACTGCTTCAAATAACATTGAACAACGATAAGAAGCCACGGTACTTATGCCCATTTTAGACATAATTTTGTATAAGCCTTTATTAATGGCTTTACGGTACGCAAGTGTCACTTCGCAATACGACTTATCAATAATTTTACTGTCGCTCATTGCAACTAACGACTCATATGCAAGGTACGGGTAAATTGCCGTTGCACCAAAACCTAATAACACAGCAAACTGGTGCGCATCACGCACGCTACCGGTTTCAATAATAATATTTGATTCACAGCGAAGATTATTATCAACGAGGCGGTTTTGCACCGCGCCCACAGCCATAGCTGCTGGAATAGGTAAATTTATATCATCAAAGTTACGGTCTGTTAGTACCAGCATAATACAGCCAGACGCTGCTTTTTTCTGCGCAATATCACAAATTCGCGATACTGCTTTTTCTAGGCCTTCGTCAACTGTATACGTAATATCAATTTTACAGTAGCTGTAATGTGCTTCATCAGCATTTAATAATTGCTGCATGTCTGCGTACATTAAAATTGGCGTATCAAACTGTAGGCGCTTAGCGTGGCCTGTTGTTTCGTTAAATACATTTTGCTCACTACCAATACAGGTTGCAAGTGACATTACATGATTTTCACGCAGTGGATCGATAGGTGGGTTTGTTACTTGCGCAAATTTTTGGCGGAAGTAATCATAAAGTGAACGATGCCCTTCACTAAGCACAGCAAATGGCGTGTCATCACCCATTGAGCCGGTTGCTTCTTGGCCGTTTTCACCCATTACGCGAATAACGCTATCAAGCTCTTCGTTGGTATAACCAAACATTTTTTGGTATTTAGCCAGTGTTTGATCATCAAACGAGCGATTACCCGCATCTTGCTCTGTAAGTTCTTCAAACGGAGTAAGGCGTTTAACGTTTTCTTCAAGCCATGACTTATAAGGATGACGAGATTTCAAATCTTGATCGATTTCATCAGAGTGCCAAATTTTGCCAAGCTTAGTATCTATAACTAACAGTTCACCTGGTCCTACGCGGCCTTTCTCTACCACTTCATCGGCTGTGTAATCCCAAATACCCACTTCTGATGCAAGGGTAATAAAGCCATCTTGTGTAATTACATAACGCGCGGGGCGCAGTCCATTTCGGTCTAAGTTACAGGCTGCAAAGCGGCCATCCGACATAACAATACCCGCTGGGCCATCCCATGGTTCCATGTGCATCGAGTTAAAATCATAAAATGCACGTAAATCGTCATCCATCGCGCGGTTTTTCTGCCACGCAGGTGGCACAAGCATGCGCATAGCACGGAATAAATCCATGCCACCAGCTAAAAACAACTCAAGCATGTTATCTAGGCTTGATGAATCAGAACCGGTTTCGTTTACAAACGGCGCTGCGCTTTGTAAATCAGGAATAAGCGGTGACGCAAACTTATACGAACGTGCGCGTGCCCACTGGCGGTTACCTTCAATAGTATTAATTTCACCATTGTGTGCTAAATAGCGAAAAGGTTGAGCTAAAGGCCAACGCGGCTGAGTATTAGTAGAAAAACGCTGATGAAAAACACAAATCGCACTGGTCATTCTAATATCAGCTAAATCTAGATAAAAATTAGGTAAATCTGCAGGCATCATTAAGCCTTTATAGATAGTTACCAAACCAGATAGACTTGCGATATAAAAAGCTTCGTCATCAACAATGCGCTTTTCAGCACGGCGGCGCGCTATGTATAAGCGACGCTCTAAATCTTTAGAGCGCCAACCTTCTGGCGCGCTAACAAAAATTTGTTCAAAACCTGGTAATTGCTGTACAGCAATTGGACCCAGCATTGATGGGTCGGTTGGCACCACACGCCAACCTAAAATATTTAGCGTTTCTTTTTCTAATTCTTCGCTAAGTATTTGTTTTGCAGTCTGTGCTAAAACGGGATCTGAATTTAAAAAAATCATACCCACAGCATAATTCTTACCTAAATGCCAGTTGTGCTCACCAGCAATAGCACGAAAAAAACTGTCTGGCTTTTGCAATAATAAACCGCAGCCATCACCTGTTTTACCGTCAGCAGAAATACCGCCACGGTGCTGCATACGATCAAGCCCCGTAATCGCGGTGCGAATAAGCCGATGACTAGCCTGACCATTAACTTGGGCAATTAAGCCAAAACCACAATTTTCTTTTTCTAACTTTGAGTCATATAACATAGACCCCTCCCCTTGCTGCACTGTTAGCGTGAATGAACTGCTCGACGATTTGCTAACAGCCGGTCAAAACTAGCCTCTATCTTAAATAGAGTCAATAGCACTTTGAATACATATTCACATTCTTGAATATTTCTCACTTGATGGCAAGATTTCTTTTACATCTATTTTTTTAACATTTAGCGGTGTTTTGGCGGTTATTTTTTCATGACACTGGTGTCAAGTTTAACATTTTGTAAAAACAGGTAAACAAAAAGCGGCAGTTTACGTAAGCGTAAACCAACCATTCAGTGAATAAATATTCAGTATAACTTATCGAATACAATTAACATTTAGATAGTTTTATGGTATTTGCATCACTTTACGACTTAACATCTCTCTTATTTACTTGTAATTAGTATAGCTAACCTGAACTCTGGATAATAAATCTATCTCAAGCAACTATTTTCAGCACTAACTGCGTTGAATTTACTTGCAATAGGCCAGCTATTGACGCGTAAATTCGCCTTATTTTCACTGAAAATCTCTGGCTAGAGAAAATAAATTTAAATATCACCATGATTCAATACGTTAGTAAATCTCTTAACCTGAGCTCAAGTTAGTTATTAATTTGTGTGTCATTTTAGTCTTTTAATAGTGAATTTTTATTTACCGAACTGTCCGCAGCGGACACTATTTATGTCCGCGTACGTATTAACAATCTCGTAAATAACAAAAATCTATTATATTTCAAACTCTTAAATGTTGGCATATTACTGGTATAGAACACCATAGATTCGCTAATTGGAATAACTATGTTTACCCTCAGTTTATTTTTGGTATCGCCTATCGCCGCTATATGCTGCGCGACGGTTGTGCTGCTTTGCGAAAAGTATACAAAATAGGATTTACGATGATTAAAGACACGAGTGCACAAGACGTGCAGGTAAAAGCAGCTATTAATTATAAAAAATACATTATTGCTAGTGTGATTAGCTTGCTAATCGGCTTTGTCTGTATTCAAACTCTAATGGCAGGCAACGGTGCAGACACATCAATTAGTCGCGCAAAATTACAAATTGCAGTAGTTCAAGTAAAAACGCTCATACGGGATATCGCTGCCAGCGGTAAAATTGTTGCAGCAAATGCCCCCCAAATGTATAGCCCTGAACGGGGATTTATAGATTTAAAAGTCAAAGCGGGTGATACCGTAAGAGAAGGTGACACACTTGCGCTACTTCAAAGTCCAGAGTTGACAAATGAATTAAAGCAACAAGAGTCTGTACTTAAAAGGCTCGAAGGTGAACAACAAAGACAACATCTGCAAGCAAGGCGCCAAACACTGGCATTAAATAAAACTCTTGATATGGCTGAGGTAGAACTAAACGCAGCCAAACGTGAAAATCGTCGAGCGCAGTTATCAATACAAAAGCACTTAATTAGCCAAATTGATCTTGAAAAAGCAGTTGATGATCTATCCCGAGCAAAACTCACCTATAAGCATGCACAACAAGAGGTATCACTTGCCAAAGATACACTCGCCTTCGAGTCACAAGCCGCTAAAAGTGATGTGACTCGTCAGCAGCTTATCGTTGATGATTTAAATCGAAAAGTAAGCAATTTATCAATTAAAGCGACCGTTACAGGGATCGTAGGTAACCTATTAGTGCAACAAAAAGCCGCCGTAACACAAAGCCAGCCACTAATGACACTCGTTGATTTAAGTAATTTTGAAGCAGAACTCCAAGTACCTGAAAGTTATGCCAACGAATTAGGACTCGGTATGGAAGTAGAGCTTAAGTTAGGCAGTGAAACCGTGATGGGTGTTTTATCCGCTATATCACCCGAGGTAAATAACCGAGAAGTCACAGCGCGCGTTCGCTTTGATGGAGTTAGTAATAACATTCGTCAAAATCAGCGTTTAACAGCACGTATTTTACTCGATAACCGCCAAGACATAATGCAAGTAAAACGCGGCGCTTTTATGCAGCAAGGCGGAATTGTTGCTTATAAGGTAGAAGGCAACATTGCAAAACGCATACCTATTACTACAGGTGCCACCAGCATTAACGCGGTTGAACTTTTAAGCGGTGTTAAAGAAAACGATGAAATCATTATTTCTAGTTACAGCAACTTTAAACAAGCCGACACGATTTTATTAAACTAAACAGAATAAATAACGTTCTCAACCAACGTAAAAATAATTAAGGAATATCCATGCTACAAATGAACAACGTAAGTAAAGTATACCAAACTGAAATGGTACAAACTCATGCACTACGCGACTTTAATCTACAAGTAAATGAAGGTGAGTTTATTGCAGTAACAGGCCCGAGTGGTTCTGGTAAAACAACTTTTTTAAATATTGCAGGTATGCTGGAACCTTTTAACGAAGGTGAATACCTTCTTGACGGTGTTAACGTCGGTAGCTTAAATGACAACCAGCGTGCCGATTTACGTAATCAAAAAATTGGCTTTATATTCCAAGGTTTTAATTTAATCCCTGATTTAAATTTGTATGAAAACATAGAGGTCCCTCTTCGCTACAGAGGGATTAAAGCAAATGAGCGGAAACGTCGAATTGAGCAATGCCTTGAACAAGTTGGTTTAGCATCTCGCGCTAAACACTTACCTCAACAATTGTCGGGCGGTCAACAACAGCGTGTTGCAATAGCACGTGCACTTGCCGGAGAACCTCGTTTTTTACTTGCCGATGAGCCAACTGGTAATCTTGATAGCTTAATGGCTCGCCAAGTTATGGAGCTACTTGAGCAAATAAATCGCGATGGCGCCACTATTGTAATGGTAACGCACGACAGCGAGTTAGCGCGCCGAGCTCCGCGTAATATTCAAGTAGTCGATGGACAACTTGCCGATTTCACCCTTTATCAGGGTGCGCCAAATATTAGAACCGCATCAGGAGTTTAGCCAATGTTTATTCATTACTTAGATTTAAGTTGGCGCAGCTTTAAGCGCACCCCGCTGGTGAGTTTTTTAATGGTACTGGCAATTGCTATTGGCATTGGCATCACTATGACGAGCTTAAGTGTGTATCACATGATGTCGGCTGATCCTATTCCTGAAAAAAGCGACCAACTTTACAGCGTACAATTGCAAACAATGGACGACGGAAGTACATGGTGGACCGAAGATAACACACCACTACAACTGACCTACCAAGATGCCGTAAATTTAGTAAAGGCACCCAGTCCCGAGCGAAAAGTTGCCATGATGCGTACCGGTTTCTCAGTTTATTTAGATTCAGATAAAATAAAACCCTTTATTGGCAGTGCGCGGATGACAACGCCTGACTTTTTTAGCATGTTTAATTTGTCATTTTTGTACGGCGGGGCTTGGAGCAAAGAACAAGAAGACTCAGCCGCACCTGTGGTTGTTATTTCACAAGAACTAAACGATAAACTATTTGCAGGAAAAAACCCCATAGGTAAGCTTATCAATTTAGACGATGCCAGCTATCAAGTAGTTGGTGTGCTTAAGCATTGGCCACTTAACATTAAATATTATGACTTAAATAATGGCGCATTTAATAAAATAGAAGAATTATTTATGCCTTTTAGTTTAATTAAAGCGAAGGAGCTCGTTAGTTGGGGCAATAGTAATGGGTGGAAGCACGAAAACACGCCAACTTTTGCAGATAAACTGCAATCGGAGCAAGTATGGATCCAGTTTTGGGCAGAGCTCAATACACGAGAACAAAAACAAGCCTATCAAAATCATTTAGTAGCCTATATGCAAGAACAACAAAAACGTGGGCGATTTAACCGTAAAGAATTGGGGTATAAATTACGTGATGTAAATCAATGGATGCAATACAACAACGTCGTTACCGAGGACAACAAAATTTTAGTGGGCTTAAGTTTCATGTTTTTAGGTGTGTGCTTAGCCAATATTTTAGGATTACTTTTAGCTAAGTTTTTGCGCAGAGCACCAGAAGTAGGTGTAAGGCGTGCATTAGGTGCCAGTAAAAGGCAAATATTTTTACAACACTTAGTTGAGGTCGCTGTACTTGGTTTTATCGGGGGCATGCTAGGGATTGTATTAGCGCAACTAGGTTTAATGGGCGTTGGGCAAAGCTACAACTACTATGAAAACTTGGCCACAATGGATTTAACCATGTTATTAAGTGCGCCATTGATTGCTATTACCACTTGTATTCTAGCTGGTTTGTACCCTGCTTGGCTGGTGTGCAAAACCAATCCTGCCATTTATCTAAAGAGCCAATAAGGAATGTCACAATGTTAGAAATAAAACCTATATTTAATGCCTTATGTCGCTCAAAAGTAGGCGCCGTATTGCTGCTAATTCAAATTGCAATTACCACCGCTATCGTCAGTAATGCAGCCTTTATTATTCAAGACAGAATTAGTTATTTAAACCAAGAAACGGGTTATCCTGAACAAGATATATTTAAGTTTAATGTAATGACTTTTGGTACAGATATTAACTTGAGTCAACAATTTGAGCTTGATGAAACCATGATCAGAGCAATGCCCGGCGTAGTCGATGCCGCACTAAGCAGCAGTATCCCGCTATCAGGCAGTGGCAGTGCCTCTAGCTTTAATTTAAAACCTGCTCCACAAGAAGGCTTAAGTGTCAGGGCCGCTTATATTTTTATAGACGATCATGCTATTAATACGTATGGCGTTAACTTAATTGCAGGGCGAAACTTTACCGACGATGAAGTGCTGGTTACCAACGAAATTACACAAAAGCGCACCAACGTCACTATCGTCACTAAAGCCCTACTTGATGAGCTTTACCCTGGGGGAGATGGTTTAGGTAAAATCGTTTATTTTGGCGACCTACCACTTAAAATTATTGGCGTGATCGGAAAAATGAAAGGCCCTTGGCTCAAAGACACTAAACCCGATAATTTTGCGTTTATTCCTTATATTAAAGCAGAAAGTTATACACAAGTTGCCGTTCGTACAGAGCCTGGTCAGCGAGCAGCTGTAATGAAAGAAATAGAAAATGCCATGCTTGCAAATTACAGTAAGCGCGTTATTAATAACATTAGAGGGCTTGATGAACTAAAAAATGAGTACACCGCACAAGACCGCCTCATGATGCGTATGCTTATAGTATTAATCACTATTTTAGTACTTATAACCGCTCTTGGTATTTTTGGTTTAACCTTATTTAATATTAGTAAACGCACTAAACAAATTGGCACACGCAGAGCGCTTGGCGCAAGAAAATCAGCTATCGTTAGCTACTTTTTAGTAGAAAATGCATTAATTTGTAGCCTAGGGTTAGCCTTAGGCGTAGTAACAGCAATACTGCTTGGAAAAATGTTGATGCAGTATTTTTCTGTAGCAGCACTGCCGCCAAGTTATATAGCCGTTACCGCCATAGCCGTATTTTTAATGAGCTTACTTGCTGTATTAGCGCCGGCCAAACGCGCTGCTAATATTTCGCCAAGTATCGCAACTCGTACTATTTAATAATATGTAAATCACTATGCTACACTGCTTATAAAGTAGTGTAGCCATTTAAAAAATTATAAAAATAACCTATGACTCATAAAATACTCATTGTTGATGATAACCAAGCTGTACTCGACGCACTTTCATTGTTACTAGAAATTCACGATTTTTCGGTTGTTACGGCAACAAATCCATTTGATGCTTTGCAAATAGTGCGTTATCAACGAATTTCGCTTGTAATTCAAGATATGAACTTTACCAGCGACACAACCTCAGGCGAAGAAGGTAAAACCTTGTTTTATGAACTACGAGAAATAAACCCGCACCTGCCTATTATACTTATTACAGCGTGGACCGAACTTGCTACCGCCATTGAGCTTGTAAAAGCCGGTGCTGCCGACTACCTACCAAAGCCATGGGACGATACAAAATTACTTATTTGTATTAATAACTTAATTGAACTTGGCCATGCTAAAGAAATCGTGGCGACACATAACCGCCATCAACAAGAACGTGAAGGTACATTTAAAAATGCAGATCTTGCTGGGTTAATATTTAAAAGCACCGCTATGGAGCGTTTGATCACGATGGCGCTGCAAGTGGCTAAATCTGATATATCAGCATTAATTACAGGCCCTAATGGCAGTGGTAAAGAGTGCATTGCACATATCATTCAAAAAAACTCCCCGCTTGTGTCGCAATCATTTATTAAGGTGAACGCCGGCGCTCTGCCACAAGAGCTTATAGAGGCCGAGCTTTTTGGCGCTGAAGCAGGTGCATATACAGGTATAACCAAACAACGCATTGGCCGCTTTGAAGCCGCAGACGGTGGCACTTTATTTTTAGATGAGATTGGTAATTTACCGCTTTCTGGACAAATGAAATTACTACGCGTACTACAAACCGGCGAATTTGAACGTTTAGGCTCAACACAAACACGCAAAGTAAATGTACGCGTTATATCAGCAACTAACGAAAACTTACTACTAGCAATTCAACAAGGACGATTTAGAGAGGACTTATACTATCGCCTTAACGTAATTGAGCTCAATGTGCCTGCCCTGTGCGATAGGCAAGATGATATTTTGGCACTTATTAGTTACTTTTTACCGCACCGAGAACTTAATATAGATACAGAGCAGGCACTTAAACACTACAAATGGCCTGGTAATGTTCGCGAGTTGGAAAACGCCTGTAAACGTGTCGCAGTCCTAAAACCCAGCGGCACACTTACGGTCAATGACTTTGCGCTTCAGCCATCGATTAATGCGCATAAAGATATAAAAGCAGAGCCGACTAAACAAGAAATAGAAGATGCAATACGCGCTCATCAAGGTGTTATCGCAAAGGTTGCTCGTAAATTTGGTTTAAGCCGGCAAGCACTTTACAGGCGGTTACAAAAAATGGGGATTGATTATTGATGCTAAACGTTATTAATAATTTGTCCCTAAGTAAAAAAATTATACTAATTTGTGCACTTTGTAGCACCCTCCCTGTTGCTGCTATTGCTACATTGAGTAACTTTACGTTGGATCACACTGCACTTCTAATACTGCTAACATTATTCTTAAGCATATTACTTTCTAAGGTATTAACTAAATCAATAAAGCAGGGTATGCAATCGCTCGAAACTGGGCTACTTAATTTTAAAGACGGCGAACTATCTAGTTTACTCGCGTATAAAAATAACGATGAACTAGGAAAATTGTGCCAACTTTATAATCAAACGGCTAAACAGCTTCGCCAAGAAAAACAATGGATTTATCAACGCGAATTAATGCTCGACAAAGTATTGCAAAGCTCCCCGCAAGCGCTGCTACTGGTTAACGACAATAACATTGTGGTATTTAGCAATTTAATTAGCCGTAGTTTATTTAATAGCGCAACTCGTCTTGAAGGTATGCAGCTGAGTAAGTTACTCGAAAATTCGCCCCTGCAATTAACAACAGCCATCGAACACGGTGTTGATGGTCTTTTTAATATAGAAATAGAGAATCAAGACTCGCAAACTTGGCATTTAGCCACCGGAGAATTTTTACTCAATAACCAAAAGCATCATTTATATATATTTAAACAGCTAACCCGTGAACTCAGCCGCCAAGAAGTAGCCGTTTGGAAAAAAGTAATACGAATAATAAGTCACGAACTAAATAATTCTCTCGGTCCTATGTCATCCATGCTGCACAGCGCGCAATTGCTAGCAAATAAAGTAGACGAGCCTCGTCTTGCTCGTGTATTTGCAACGATTGACGAACGCATCAGCCATTTAACTGAGTTTGTACAAGGCTACGGCAAATTTGCTAAGTTACCACAACCACAAAAAACACAGATTAACTGGCAAACCACGCTCAATGATTTAAAAAATCACTGGCAATTTAGCTACGAAATAAAAAATTCACACCATGAGTTACAAGCAGATCAAGCACAGCTTGAGCAGCTGCTCATAAACTTATTAAAAAATGCGCATGAGTCAGGCTCTAACATCACCGAAATACATATTCAGGTTGAATGCGTTACACAAGCGTGTGTTATTAATGTCAGTGACTGCGGTAAAGGAATGAGCGAACAAGTAATGGCAAATGCTTTAGTGCCTTTTTATTCAACAAAAAGCACGGGGAGCGGTTTGGGGCTTGCCCTGTGCAGAGAAATTGCAGAAGCGCATCAAGGGCATATCAGTTTGCATAACAAAATAGAGGGCGGCTTAAATGTGCAGATAAGCCTTCCCTATTCATAAATTCACGAAAATTAAAAACAACAAAGCCACTTAAAAGTGGCTTTGTGTTTAAAGAAGCTTAATAACCTTTAATCGATTATTCTGCGTCAGCTTCTTTATATTTAGCAGCAGTTTCTGTAATTAACGGCTGTAATTCACCGCGTTGAAACATTTCGATAATAATGTCACAACCACCAACTAATTCACCATCTACCCAAAGCTGTGGGAATGTTGGCCAATTAGCATATGCTGGAAGCTCAGCACGAATGTCTGGATTAAGTAAAATATCAACGTATGCAAATGGTTCACCACATGACATTAACGCTTGTGATGCTTGTGAAGAAAAACCACAATTTGGTAATTTAGGTGACCCTTTCATGAAAAGGATTATTGGGTTTTCTGAAATTTGCTGTTTAATTTTATCAATGGTTTCCATCTACAACCTCAAAGTAACGATAGCTAAATACACTTAGGTCTTGAAAATAACACATCGTGACCATAAATATATAACTTAAATGGGCAAATAAAGCCGCAATTGAAATAGTCTTTCGCAATAGCATTGCTGTTTGCTTAAACTTGAGTAAAATACTCAACAATTATAGTAACACTATATTACCGCTTGGTATAGATAAGTGCTCTGTTTCAACAGGCATTACGTATTACCAAATGGACTATCAACCAAAGAAAACGGAGATAAAAAAATGGCATTTGAACTACCGTCACTACCATATGCAATCGACGCACTTGAGCCACATATTTCAAAAGAAACACTAGAGTTTCACCATGGCAAACACCACAACACATACGTGGTTAAGCTTAACGGTTTGATCCCTGGTACTGAGTTTGAAAACAAATCTCTAGAAGAGATCGTATGTTCATCAGAAGGCGGCGTATTTAACAACGCAGCACAAATCTGGAACCATACCTTTTACTGGAACAGCTTATCTCCAAACGGCGGCGGCGAGCCTACTGGCGCAGTTGCTGATGCAATTAACGCTAAATGGGGTTCTTTTGATGCGTTTAAAACTGCATTAAACGACAAAGCAGTAAATAACTTTGGTTCAAGCTGGACGTGGTTAGTTAAGCTTGCTGATGGTTCACTAGACATCGTTAATACATCTAACGCTGCTACACCATTAACAGATGATGGCGTTACTCCAATCCTTACTGTGGATTTATGGGAACACGCTTACTACATTGATTACCGTAACGTGCGTCCAGATTACCTTAAAGGTTTTTGGTCACTTGTTAACTGGGAATTCGCGAACGCTAACTTCGCTTAATTAGCCTTTAAACGCTAATTTAAAAAAGACGCTTCAGCGTCTTTTTTTGTCTCTAATTGCCTACCTGCCATTTTTATATTCACGTAATTCGCCATCTAAACCAACAGAAATAAGTAACCTGAACTCTGGATGATAAATCTATCTCAAGCAAGTAAATTCAGCGCTAACTGCGTTGAATTTACTTGCAATAAGCCCGGTAAATCCCTTAACCAGAGTTCAGGTTAAGTAACCTGAGATCTGCTTAAGCGATAACTAATGCATTAAGCTCTACGTCAGTTAAATTAAGGTGTGGCTTATTTTCTTTAAAGCAATAAGCCACCAATCCAGCCACTAAATTCAACATAAAGCCGTTCATACTCCGATGTCTCGAATGTTCAATGAAGGA